>CAYLRE010000012.1:0-34867 GCA_964385715.1 uncultured Planctomycetaceae bacterium | reverse complement strand
AGACGACCAGGTCGATAGGCCGGATGTGTAAGCACAGTAATGTGTTCAGCTAACCAGTACTAACGGACGAATGCTTGACCACATATATCCAACGCTCTTGCTCTTTATGTGGAAAGAGGCCAAGGAGAAACGAGATAAAGGTGATGCCTAGTCATTATTGACTTCGCAACATTGCCACAATTGCAATCATTCCAAATCAAGCGTGGGCCGGTCGACAGGCTACCCACGTTTCTTCCGGCGACCATATCTGAAAGGTCACACCCGTTCCCTTTCCGAACACGGCAGTTAAGCTTTCAGAGCCGATGATAGTACTACAAGTGCGAAAGTAGGTATTGCCGGATTTTTTAAACATCAAACCCGCGTGTCTTGATCATTCGAGCCGCGGGTTTTTTGTTGCGCTCTATCGTCACTAGAATCCACAGCGAGAAATCGGCTTCTCGCACCGGAATATCGATATGCAGTATCAAGTCAAAGGCTTTCCCGCGGTCACGCGTCTCCTCGTACTGCTCACCGGCGCGGTTGCCGGCATCGTCGTCTTCCTGCTCAGCGTGACCGCCACGCTTCTCGGTGGTTTCACCGCCCTCCCCAGGACCCTGCCCGACGGGCAATTAACCATCCTCTACTTGTCGGGTCTGGTCGCACTGCTACCCACCGTTGGTCTACTCGCCATCAGGAAATGGGAACGCGTCCACAACAACGACCGCGCACAGGCATGCACACGACTTCTAAAGTGCCTGACCATCATGATCGTTGGTGGGGGTACGGCCCTGATCCTCAAGGCAACCATCCAAATATGGCTGCGTGATTTCGACGACGAGCTTCCGACAGCGGGAATCCTTTATTTGTGTGGGGCGTTTTGCTTCTTGGAGTACCTGCGGGATTATCGACCCGTCGCTGCTGAGCGACCGGGCATCTCGATGCGGCGACAATGCCTGAGATATCTGCTCATCTCGGCGGTGACAATCGGCATAACGGCCGCGTTTCTGGCTTACATGTTCGCCACTGGCAGAATTCGCTGAGCGACACAATCTCTGAAGCCTCTCTCGCGCACGACTATACCGGAGATTCCGGTTGTAGTCCTGGCGAGCAGAGCACTTGCTACTGCGATTTTCGGCCATTCTCCCCTGCCCCGTGAAAAAAAGCTACGCTTCAGATGGGCCGCGCGGTCACTTCCTAGCGAAGGCTCCCACTCAAGTCGCGCATGCTGGCGGTTCCGCCGGTAGCGACGCCGGCGTCTGGCTATTCAACGCGTCTGGCAAATCAGACGTCCAACGGTTCGACCGACGGCGACACCCATCAGCAAGGCAGGCTACCCTGCGCCAAAATTCTCAAATTCTCCAGTAGGACAATATGATTCAAAACACAAATCTTGGCCGCCTGTTTCTCGCCCTCCTATTCGGCGCTGTATCTTCGTTACCCGCTCTGGCGGAAGATCCGCAAGAAACAGAAAGCCCCCAGAAAATCGCTTCCGCCGAGAGCAACCAATCTCCGCAAGATACTGTCCCGGAAAACCAATCTCACGAAGAAGGGACGGTACCCTACACCGTTTGGGACTTCGAAATCGTCGTCGAGGCCAAGCAGCACGAGCCGGCCGGCAAGAACGTCGATCAATTCAACGCCACACTCCGCTTCTCCGCCATTCTGCCGCACGGCACGAGTGCACCCCAGGACTGGGCCGGCTTCGGCACCATGAACTCGGTCGTTGTCAGTCGGGCTGCCGACTCGCACCAGGCTCCACACAAAGCGGCGCCGCAATTCAATCTCCGTGCCGTCACCTCCTGGGCGCAAGCTTCGAACACGATCAACGTCGTGGTTTGGCCGAACGATGCAGTGACCTACAGCCTGACCACGGGTGAGGTGTTGGGCACGACCGGGGTGCTAAACTTCATGCTGGAGGGTGCCTCTTACGCCGGCGTGCAGGGCACCGCCTTGGCATTCTCGCTGCCGGACACCACCGCCGGCGGCGCTGAGTTCGTCTGTAAGTTCGATACCTCAGACAAGCATGTCTGCTGGTACGAAGGGACCGCCACCCTCAAGGTCCGCAGCAAGAAGGATCTCTTGCTCCCGCCGTGGAATTCTGCCGAAGAGTCACAGAACGGCCAATCTCCCTCTCCCTCGACCTCAAAAACGGCTGAAGCGGACTCGCTCAAGTCTCCCCCTGCCAGTCCCTCCAAACGCGACGTCGCGCAGGCCCCATAGCGGGCAAAACTCGTGACGGGCAACGGTTCATCTACCACTTCTCTTACGTCGCGTTGTCGCCTGAGAAACGTCGATCTATCTGCGGGTGCAGGGTTCCCAGCCGCCGTGGTGGCCACGTCGGAAAGGCGAGGTCACCACGGATCGGGACTTCGCCCTGCTAACAAACCTCTACTTGATAAACGCGGGTGCCCGCATTGTCACGTCAGCGCAGGCCGACTCGGCGAGCCGGAGGGGGGCTCATTTTGATTTGACTTTGTCGTCGATTTCGCTACATTGATGGGCGTTAAATACGAAATCGGATTCGTGAAGGGCGCGGCTCGCATGTGAGCCGCCGTCTACCTCCCAAGAAGAAAACACGAACAATCGCGCCTGTGGTATCCATCGGGGCTGGAAGGGAATGTGCCCTTCGGTATTCGAGAGAGAGCCCGCGCCGATTCGGTGGCCGGAGCGGCTGGCAAGATGACCAGCCCCAAATTCCGGAACATGATCCACCGAGCCTGCGCGGGCTTTTTTAATGTCGCCACCTAACCCTCGAGGATTCATCATCACTAACCCGAAACGTCACGGTTTCTTGCATCAAATGACGTAAGTCGTTTCGAAATGCCCCCCCGTAATCCGAAGCGTGAGCGAGGGCAACTGAGAACGGCTGCTGCGTATAGCAGCCGAGCGCAAGGCGGTAGCTTCACACACAAACGAACGACGTCACAACACTGGCAGAGCCAGTGGCACCCTCAATCCAACTTCTCATTGGCGTCACGGAGTGCCGCACGACTATGGCCGAAGACGAAAGCCCTAAATCCACATGAAGTTCCCTCAACCAATGAAAAAACGCTGACGCTTCGGGCTAGCAAGGAGAATACCCATCTACCTGCCACACGAAAGCAAACAAACGTTGAACATCTGCCGAACAAGCGCCGAAAATCGATCGAACAAGCAATGAACGACCCTCGAACAAGTATCGCAAAGATAGGCAAACGTGGGGCCATAGAAGGTCGCAGACCGCTCCCCTCGCCGTTGTGGTTTGGCTCGGCAAAAACGCCCCAAATCCCCTTCTCGAGAGGGCCTTTTTAGGCCACCTGGACGGCCATACGCGATTGTCGTCGGGTAGCAGCTCTGGTATATTTACCGGATTCGCGACAGTGGCTCCTAATGAGCTGGTCCTAGGTGGGATCGGCGGCCGACTGTGGCAGAGTACCTTCAACACGTTTCGGTTAAAAATCACTAAATGGTCAATCGCAATTTAATTCGGGGTTTGGACTTAGCGTCAGAGGATTGGGAGCAGGAACTCTCCGCCGCACTGGGCGGATCGGATGCAGACGCATTCGACTTTGGAGGAGGTGACCTCGACGTTAATCAGATCGTGCCGGGCACCATCCTACGAGTCGACAACGAGGTGGTCCTCGTCGACGTCGGCTACAAGAGCGAAGGCGTCATCAGCCGCAGCGAGTGGGACGAAGACGACGACGAGCCAGAAGTCGGCCAGGTTGTCGACGTGCTCATCGAGGAGATGGAAGATGCCTCGATGCCGGCCGAAGCCCATCAAGGAATGATCACCCTCTCCAAGCGGAAAGCTAAGAAGATCCGCGAGTGGGAAAAGGTCATGTCGACGGTCAACGAGGACGACATCGTCACCGGTACCGTCACGCGAAAAATCAAAGGCGGTATGCTGGTCGATATCGGCGTGAACGTCTTCTTGCCCGCCAGCCAGGTCGACATCCGCCGACCTTCGGACATTGGCGAATACATCGGCCGCACGATTCAATGCAAAGTGCTCAAGATCGACGAAGCACGCCGCAACATCGTGGTCAGCCGCCGCTCGCTCATCGAAGACGAGCGCAAAAAGCAGAAGGACGACCTACTCACGGAATTGGAAGTCGGTCAACTCCGCAACGGCGTGGTCAAGAATATCGCCGACTTCGGTGCCTTCGTCGACCTCGGTGGACTCGACGGCCTGCTGCATATCACCGATATGAGCTGGGGCCGCATCGGTCACCCGTCGGAAATGGTCGCCATCGATCAGGAGATCGAGGTCCAGATCCTGCATATCGACCATGAGAAGGAAAAGATCGCCCTCGGCCTCAAACAGAAGACCCCCAGCCCGTGGGCTGCGGCCATCGACAAGTATCCGGTCGACGCTCGCGTCAAGGGAACCGTGGTCAACGTCATGACCTACGGTGCCTTCGTCAAGCTGGAAGAAGGAATCGAAGGTCTGGTCCACATCAGCGAAATGTCGTGGACTCGCCGCATCAATCACCCCAGCGAACTGGTCGCGATCGGCGACGAGATCGACGTGGTGGTACTCGGCGTCAACCAGGAGAAGGAAGAGATTTCTCTTGGTATGAAGCAGACTCAGGACAATCCGTGGGACAAGGTCGCCGACCAATACCCGCCAGGAAGCCTGGTCAAGGGTACGGTTCGCAACCTGACGAACTACGGTGCCTTCATCGAGATCGAAGAGGGAATCGACGGCCTGCTGCACGTCAGCGATATGTCGTGGACGCGCAAGATCAGCCACCCCAGCGAAATGATCGAAAAGGGTCAGGAGCTGGACTGCAAGGTGATCTCGGTCGACCAGCAGCGTCGGCGTATCGCCTTGGGCCTGAAGCAAATGAGCGAAGATCCCTGGGCCAACGATATCCCCTCGAAGTACCAGCCAGGCCAGATCATCAAGGGAGCGGTCACCAAGCTCACCAACTTCGGCGTCTTCGTCGGACTGGAGAATGGGCTCGAAGGTCTGCTCCACATCTCGGAACTCTCGGACGAAAAGATCGAGAACCCCGAAGAGGTGGTCAAAGAAGGCGAAGAAATCGAGGTCAAGATTCTGCGAGTCGACACCGACGAGCGGAAGATTGGACTGTCGCGGAAGCGTGTCGAATGGGCCGAGGATGATCTCGAGATGGACATCCCAGGTGAGACCAAGCAGGCACCCATTCCGCAGCCGTCGGGTCCGCTCAAGGGCGGTATCGGCGACGACAGCGGTCCTCTGATCAAGACGCCCGCCATGGCAGAAGAAACTTCCGAAGACGCGACGGAAGAAGCATCCGACGCGTCAGATGCCGAAGAGGCGTCAGAATCGGAATCGTAAAACGGTTCGCCGGAGGGGCATCTCGCCTCTCCGGCTGAGCCGGGGCAAACAGGGGCAAGAAAAACTTCGGACATCATTGAAACGGGGAACGGTCGTGCCGGTTGTCGGGCTTCGATCGAGGGCAGTATCAAGTGCCCGACTTTTCCCTACGGCCGGACCGGCAGTCACATCCGGCTCACCTCCACGATTCGCGCGCAAATTGCAGAGTCGGCGCGGTCGAGGTCGATATCTCAGTCTGTCACTGCACGACAGACAAACTCCACGCGGCGAATCGCGACCGCGGCGCTGGTTCTACAGAACCGCCCTATCGCGACGGCGTCCCCGCGTTGAAATATCGACAGCGTCCCCCTGGTTTGAAACGAGCCCTATGAGCACCACGAAGACAGCCCCCCGTCGCGGCTCCTCTGCCTCGGTCCAATCTCCGCTGGAAACGTATCTCCGCGAGATCAACGAGACCGCACTGCTAACCGCCGCTGACGAAAAAGAGCTCGCCATGGCAATTGGCAACGGCGATGTGAGAGCCCGCGACCGCATGGTCCGCGCGAATCTCCGCCTGGTCGTTAACATCGCCCGTGGCTACACCGGCAAAGGCCTCGGCCTGCAGGACCTCATCGAAGAAGGCAATCTCGGCCTGCTTCGTGCCGTCGAAGGCTTCGACCCCGGTATGGGCACACGATTCTCGACCTATGCCAGCTACTGGATCAAACAATCGATCAAGCGGGCCCTGATCAACTCCGCCAAGACGATCCGTATCCCTGCCTATATGGTCGAGCTGCTCTCGAAGTGGCGACGAGCGAGTGCCCGCCTGATTGAAGAGCTCGGTCGCACGCCGACCCCGGAAGAAGTCGCCCGGGTACTGGGCCTTCCTAAAAAGAAGCTCCCCATCATCAAGAAGGCGATCCGGATCTACAACTCCACGCCGCAGACCGATCAGACCGAAGCAGGCTGGTCGCTCGGTGAGATGGTCGAAGACGAAGGCCTCAAGAGCCCTGAGGACGAGCTGCTGGAGAGCGATAGCCTGCGGCACGTGCTGGGCATGCTCGAAACGATGGACCAGCGTGAAGCGACGGTACTGCGAATGCGATTCGGCATCGGCGGAGGCGAACCACGCACGCTCAAAGAAATCGGCGAATCGCTCGGTCTAACTCGTGAACGAGTACGCCAAATCGAGACCGAAGCGCTCGGTAAACTGCACGACAGCCTGCAAGATCCCCAGTAGGCTCAGGAAAGAACGCCTGCGCGGCAAAACTACCCTGGAAAACCTCACGTCCAGGTCCCTTCATTTGGGCGCAGCGGCGGTATATACTCCCGCACATGTCAAACTCATCGGACGTCAAGCTAGCCGATTACGTTCGCTCGATTCCGGACTTCCCCAAGCCTGGAATTCTCTTTCGCGACATCACGCCGATGCTCGCTGCACCGGAAGCGCTTCGCTCTTCCGTTGAGCAATTGGCCGACCACTATCGTGAGCGGGACATCCATGTCGTTGCGGCGGCTGAAGCACGTGGCTTCATATTCGCCACACCATTGGCTCTCGAGCTGAATGCTGGCTTTGTGCCAGTTCGCAAGCCGGGCAAGCTCCCCTTCGATACACACGCCTTCGACTACGAGCTGGAATACGGAACCGACACCCTAGAAATCCACATCGATGGGGTGGAACCGGGGCAGAACGTGCTGCTGGTCGACGATCTACTCGCCACTGGCGGAACGATGGAGGCTTGTTGTCGCCTCGTCGAACGTGCCCGAGCCAACGTGGCAGGCTGTGCCTTTATTATTGAGCTTTGCGGGCTAGGCGGCGCGAAGCGCATCGCTCCGCACGAGTGCTTCAGCTTGCTGCAATACGACTAGCTAGCAGCACCTTGCTACCCAGACGGCGAGCACAACCGGTACAACCTGCCCCTGCCAAATCGTTGGCGGGTGGGGACCGTCTGTGACAAGAGACACCGATGGCCAACGCAAGCTATCCTTCGGCAGGATTCTAAGAGCGTTCACCTTCGCTGAGTTACCTTACGCAAGATATTCCTGCCGCCGGAGTTTGGGCCATGAAAAGTCGTCTCGCCATCGCCGTCCTCATGCTGGCCTTGTTTGCCGGCGCTTCGCCAGCACGCGGCCAACAATCAGGCTACCTGCTTCTTCACTCACCTAGCGGGCACCATGGGCGTTGGGCAAGTCCCGGCCAAGGATACCACGTCAGCCGCCCCAGCTACGCCTGGGGATGGTTCGGCGCTTCGCGCCACACCAATAGCTACTACCACAGCGGTTACTACGGAGCCTACTGGCAACGAACCGATCGATAGATAGTTACGTCGTCGCGACCAAGCCGCTCAACTAGCGGCTCACACCAACGAAGAAGTGGAAGTTCTGGATGTCGTCGCCATCCTCGTGCTGAATCGGGAAGCCGAGACCAATCGCGATGGGAATCGGACCGAGAGCCGGAATTCCAACTCGCAGCTCGAAACCAGGCGTGATGCGAATGTCGCTTGCGGTGACACTCGCGACCTCTTCAACGGTACCGACGTCGAGGAAGAACGAACCGTGGACGCCGTCGCCTGCGGTGAGCGGAAAACGGTACTCGGCACTACCAATCAGCTCGAGTTCGCCACCAACGATGACGCCCGAGGCGGTTGGCGATGCACCCCGAAACCCAAAACCGCGAATCGTGCTAAAGCCACCCGCAAAGAAGCGATCATAAATCGGGGTGTCCTTGCCCGAGATTCCAACGCGGCCGGAAAATCCCAAGATATGACGTCCCGATCCATCCGGGCGTTCCGACATCACGAAGTAGCGGCGAAAATCGCCACGGAACTTGGGATAGCTAAACGTGCCGGTGACTTGCTCGAACGAGAGCTGGATTAGATGCCCTTCGGTCGGCTTCACGGTACTGTCGCGAGTATCATGGGCCACTGTCCATTGTAGACCGAGGAGATCGTTGTCTCCCATGACGGCCTTAAAATCCTTCAGCGTCGGCACCGACACATCGGTAATTCCGATCTGCTCGTATCGTAAGGCTAAACTCGTCGAAAGATCCGGGCGGTGCGGGAAAATGTAACCGATGCTCGTGCGGCCACCTTTTCGGTCTTCATCCCAATCGGTGTAAACCCGATCGTAGTAGAAGCCGGAGAGCCCGAAGTTGATTGGTGTCTGAAACAGGTAAGGCTCGGTGAAGTTGAACGAGTAACGCTGGACTCGAGTACCCGGGACCAGCTCAATTCGGAAGCGCTGTCCCGCTCCACGAAATGCCGTGTTCGTCCGAAAATCCTGGAAACTCGTTGGCCACCGCCAAAGATCGAAATTCTGTTCGTCAATGACGATGTTACCGACCAGTCCCGCGTCCGAGTTGATTCCGGCACCGATCACCAGACGACCGGTCTGTGTTTCTTCGAGCATCACGTCGACGTCCATCACCTCATCCGGTGTCACCAGAGGGGACGATGGAACGAACGGCGGCTGATTGACCGGCTGCACCCACGGCTGGCCCTGCCAGAGACCGCCCAATCCAGTACCGGCTGGCTGCGGCGTGTGCGGCTGATAACCTGGCGGTACGTACGGCTGACCGGCTGCAGAAGGCATACCAGCTGGCGGCTGCTGGGCTATACGGTGATTCGCCGGTGAAACCGCTGCGTACGGCGGCTGAGAAGCAGGCGGCTGCGTGGCCATGTACGGCGGTTGGTAAGTCGGCGGACCGACGGGCCGTCGTCCAAAGTCGTTCGGCAGAGGATTCGTGACCTGCCCACCATAGGCAGGCTGCTGACCACGGACAATTCTTCTCCCGCCTTCTCCATGATAGGGAGCCTGCGGCGAATTTGAGTCGGAGGAATCACCCGGGGCATATGCCACGCGACTCACTGGCGGCTGCGACGTCGCTGCCGCACCAGAATAGACGGTACTAGGATACGGTACCGGTCGAGACTGATAGGGGGCACAGCCTGTGACACCAGCCAGAACTAGCGTCAGGGCAATCCACTGGGGAGTTATGTATGGCATTCTTTGGTGGAGAAACATTAGTGGCTCCTCCACGTCTGATTAGGTTGCGGCGATTGCTTGGAATAAAACAGATCATGATAATGAGGATGCGAAGAGTAGCGGGATGGAGCCGGATGACGTACCCCACTTGGCGTCTGCCAATAGGGCGGCAGTGGCTCCGCCGGCACGATATCAAACTCGATCAAAGGTCGTGGCTGACCATCTGGGCTCTGCCCGCGAACGGTCGACTCACGTTTCTTGGCAATCCCGGATGCCTTCTCGGCATCGCGCGGATTGTAGACGATCTTCGGCTTCACACCACGCAGCGGGTCGACAGCAAATAGTCCCGACGCCTGCAATCGCCGCTCACTATCCTGAATCTTACGAATGTCGACGATGTCGCCTGGACGCAGCGAGATGCGGTTCAGGGCAACAAACAACTTCGTGTGTGGGTTGTCGCCACCGATATTCACATTCACACGGCCGACACGGTAACGCTTTCCTTCGTCGATGTCATAAACCAGATCAATTTCCGGCGTATGCTGCAACGTTCGCGGCGACGGTGCAACGTCGACCATCACGTACCCCACGGCACCGTAAATCTCCGTCAGCTTGGCCACATCCTTCCGCATCGAGGGCCCGTCATAGTATTGGCCGGCCTTGAGCTCGACCAAAGACGCCAGCTGCTGCTCACCGAAAACCTGTGTACCACGAATCGCCACATTGCGAACGCGGAAGCGCGGCCCCTCGTCGATTACAAACGTAATTGCTAGTCGACTTTCGTCCTCGTTGTATTTCAATTCGCGACCGACACGAGCCAACATGAATCCAAGGTCGCGGTAGTACGATTCCAGTTTTTCGATGTCAGCCTCGATCTTCTTGAGGTCAACATATCCTTTCCCGAGCGGCGTGTACTTGATCCAGCTCGGCTTCGACTGAATCTGCGTCTTCAAACGCGCGTCCGAGGCGATGGTGTTGCCGACGAAATCGACGCTCCACACTTTCTGCTGCGGACCGTCACTGATCGCGAACACAACGCCACGATCGCCTTTGCGAGCTCCCTCTCGGATTTCAACCTGCACCTTGTTGTAACCACGCTCTTTGTAGAAATCGACGACCGCATCACGAGCCGTTTCCACCGAAACGACATCGAGTGGATCCCCTTTCTTGAGCGCGATGGCATCTCGCAACGACTTTTCGCGGATACCATTTCCCAAGAAGTGGATGTACTCCACTTTGGGGAACTCAAAGACCTGAAAGATGACAACCACCGTACCGGGCTGCGGTCCAGGAAGAGTCTTTACCTTCACGTCAAAAATCTTCCGTGTATTCGTCAACGCCCGGACATCGGCGTGGATACTCAGAGAATCAAATCGCTGGCCGACGCGCGTTTTTAGTTCGCCTCGAATCTCGGGAAGCGAAATCGAACGATTGCCAACGATTTGCACGTCAACGATGTGCTGCCCGTTGAGCGCCGCCTGAGACGTTTGGGCTGATGCGTTCGCACTGGCAAATAACAACGCGCAAACCAGTCCAGCGGCAATCCCGCGGCGTACAAAGGCAGAGACTAAGTATGCCCTGACCATAGCAGGTAGTAATCCTTGAATCTGAGCAGCAATCGACTAGATGTGAGTCGGGATCTTGCGGACTGCCGTGTGAGCGAACGCTCGTTCCGCGCCTCGTGGTCCCGTTGAAAGGTCGCGTAGAAATAGCGAATGTGTCCCGCGACGGCAAGTCGAATTGTCAAAGACGTAACGATGCTGCACGTAGAACATGCAGCCGTGGGCACCTCTTTGACGCGAGAAAACACCGCGAACTTGCCCTTAGAGCCTCGATTTCTCGGTGAGCATGGTAAGAATTAGCCACAAGCGAGAGTGCTGTCAAAGCACTGCTATCGCCGAGATTGGATGACCGCCAGGCGATCAGAAGTCGTCGGATACGCCGTATTGCTCGAACTCGTCGTAGGAGTGCGTCTCAGCGTTCTTGAAGCGTGTGAACTGCTGGAACCAATGGAGCTTCACATCGCCGGTTGGGCCATTACGCTGCTTAGCCACGATGACTTCAGCTTCACCTATCACACCGTTGGGATTTCCCGCGTCCTTAATCGCCTGCTTTTCCTGAGCACTGAGATAGTACTCTTCGCGATGGACCATCATCACCACGTCGGCATCCTGCTCAATAGCTCCACTCTCACGAAGGTGGCTAAGCTTGGGGCGATTGTCTTTCGTCATTTCCGCCTGGCGGTTCAACTGAGCGAGCACGATCAGGGGAACTTCAAGTTCACGGGCAATGACCTTCAAACGCCGGGCCATCTTGGCGACCTGTTCCTGCCGCGGATCGCTCGCGTTATCCGGCTGAATCAGCTGAAGATAGTCGATCACGATCAGGCTGAGACCATGCTGTCGCTTGATTCGTCGTCCAGTCGCCGCAATTTCGGTCACGGTGCGGCTTGGCGAATCGTCGATGAACATCGGACTCTTGCCCAGCTTGGCAGAGACCTCGATTAGTCTCTGATGATCGTCGCTGGATAGATACCCGCTACGAAATTTCTCACCCGAGATTTCGCCAGCGGAACACATGATACGTTGCACGAGTTCCAGACGAGCCATTTCCAAGCTGACGAAGAGCGTCGGCTCTTTTGCCTCCACGGCAACGTATTCGGCAATATTCGCTGCCAGGGCGGTTTTTCCCATACTAGGACGCCCGGCGATGATGACCATTTCCGCGGGATGCAACCCGCCGGTTAACTTGTCGAGATCGGCAAAACCAGTCGACACTCCCGTCGCTCCGCCATGTTCCATGCGAGCATCGATTTGCTCAAAAGCGGACATCAAGACATCTTCGATCATGCAGACCGAACCGGTATCACGCTCATCCCGAATCGAAAAGATACGCTCTTCAGCCCGATTAAGCACATCACGGCTGGGATCAGCTTGCTCGTAAGCTTCTTTCACGATCTCAGTACTGGTGAGAATGAGGTTTCTCAGTACCGCCTTATCGTGAACGATCTGGGCGTAGTACTCGGCATTAGCGGCCGTGGGCACGCTCTGAGCAAGCTCCGCAATCATTGCGGCCCCGCCAACAAGATCGTATTCCCCAGCGGCTTTCAGACGCTCGATGAGCAGCGTCACGTCGACGCGCTGGTCACCCTCGTTCAACTCCAGCATGTGCCGGAAGATCTTCTGGTGAGCATCATCGTAGAAGTCTTCTGGACGAAGAATCTGTACGACGTCGTCACTCACTTCCGGAAGCAGCAGAATGCTCCCTAGGATATTGCGCTCCGCTTCGAGATTCGCGGGCGGCTGGCGGTCGAGAAGGCTAGCGTCGTTGCGATCCCGTTTCGGAGGTCGCTTGGATGACGAACCATCAGAGGCGTGCGGAGCCGTGGCCATGGCTTGCTGATCCTCCGTGTTCAATCGAATTGCTGTCGCACTGACGACGATTACGCAGCGAATTTAGGTCAACAACCGGTCCGCCGTTACGTTAAACAGGCAGGGGACTGCCTAGCCGTTACGCTCCGCTGCATATTGCAGACGAAGTGAACAGGTGCGTCGCGTGCACCCGACCGCGATCACCTAGCTGGCGGCCTCGGTCGCACCCTCTTCACCAGCCAGCGGAACGACCCAAACCTTAAGATCGGATTCGATCTCGCGGCCCAAGTGAATCTTGACGGTGTAAAGAGCGAGTTCCTTAAGCGGACCTTCGAGTCGAACCTGATCTTCGGTAAGCGAAATGTCGAACTGCTTAAGGGCGGCGACGATCTCGGACGCACCAACGCTTCCGTACAGATGCCCATCCGCATTGGCATTTGCTTCGATCGTCACGCTCTGCTTGCTAATACGCTCGGCGAGTGCTCGCAGGCCACCGAGGCGGCTTTCCTCAATCTCGAGCAAACGAGCACGATGCTTCTCGACCATCCGCTTGTGATGATCGGTCGCGAAGGTCGCTAGCCCCTGCGGCAAGAGATAATTGTTGGCATAGCCATTCTTCACCTCGACAACGTCGCCTTGGGCACCCAGTCCATCGACCGACTGAATCAGCAACAGTTCAATTCCACCGTTTGGCCCCTTGGGCAATCGCTTCAGGTGACCACGGTCTCGCTTCTTCTTCGCTTGTTTGGCAACGGCCATCGGTTTCGCTCACAAATTTCTTTTTGGCATATGTCCTTACGCCTCGACCGAGACGGGAACAATACGCGATTGTTTCAATGTCTAACTAACGCTTTGTATTCAATTAGAATGGCAGATCGCTATCGGGCGGAGGACCCTGAGGAGGTGCCGACGCCGCACCTGCCGGCTCACCGTAGTCGGAGCGAGAGCGGGATCCGCCACCTCCACCACCACCGCTACGTCCACCGAGCATCTGCATCTTCTCGCCGACCACTCGCAGCTTGGAGAATTTCTGGCCTTCCTTCTCCCACTGGTCAAGCTTGAGCCGACCTTCGATCAGGACCGAAGAACCCTTGCTGAGATATTCGCTAGCGACTTCCGCCGTGCGTGCCCACAGGGTCACGTCGATAAAGGTCGTTTCTTCAACCCAATCTCCATTGGGCCCTTTACGACGGTCATTGACGGCCAAGCCGACTTCCGTGACCGCGGTACCGCTCGGAATGTAACGCAGCTCGGGATCGCGTGTAAGATTGCCGACCAATACAACTCGGTTATAGCTGGCCATGTTCGCCTCCGTCGTTTTGTAGACTGTCTTCCTTTGAAGGCGTTCTTCCTTTAAGGAAAAAACACCCGATGCTCGTCATCTTACCGATGGGAAGCACCGCGGACGGCTGCACAAACAGATGAACAGACGTACCGCAACATGCAATCTAGCACAATCTGGCGGCTTGAGGCAACCGCCGGGCCTATTTTAGTACAATTCTCGAGATTTCGTGCCGAGCAGCAAAATCCTCGCCCACGAACTACTCAGCCGCCGCTGGCTCTTCATCCGTGGCGGCCGCTTCAGCAGCAGGTGCTTCCCCCGCCTCACCTTCGGCCGGCTCAGCAGGAGCCTGAACCGGGGCAGCCGTGGCGTGGGACACCAGGGCATCCACGATTCGCGGATCGACCTTCAGGAACAGCTGTCGCAACATGTTGTCGCTGCGTTCGCACTGCTTGGTCAGCTCCCCCAACTGCTCCCCTTCGATACGGAAGTAGGTCAGCCAGTAGGTGCCCTTGCGCTGTCCGTTAATCGGATAGGCGAGCCGTCGCTCTTCCCAAAGGCGGCTGGCAAGCATCTCGCCACCGAGCCCTTCGATCAATGCCGGGATCTTACCGGAAACTTCCGCCGGATTACGGGAATAGCGGTTCGAGTCCAGAATGAACAGACCTTCATAAACGTTCTGTGCCAATGTCTTACTCCTCGAGTCGGGTCGCTCTTTGCGATGAAATGTCAGGAACCGCGAGACTGGTCGGCAACGTTGGCTTCCAGTCAGACGACTCAGGCTCGTGAGCGAGCCTCGATTCTTGTATTTGGTCTCAGTTAAAACGATTCATTGCGTCACTTATGCCGTCGCGGGCCCAAACATCCACCGCTTGACTCGCTAGGGCGACTGCTTCGTCGACTTCCGGCTGCTCCTGCTTCGTAAACTTGGAAAGCACAAAATCGGCGGCGTTCCAGTTTCCAGGCACCTCGCCGACACCAACCCGGAGGCGGCTGAACTGATCGTGCCCAAGAGCCCGAATAATGTCCGCCAATCCGTTCTGGCCTCCAGCCGATCCCTGACGGCGAAGCCGCAGCTTGGCCAGTGGAAGGTTGAAGTCGTCACAAATTATGAGCAAATCCTCGTCTTCAATCTTGTAAAAGTTCCGCGCCTCGGCGACGCTCTGGCCGCTTCGGTTCATATAGGTGTGAGGAGCCAAGAGCAGCGCGGGATCATCCCCCAGCCTGGCCTCGACAACCTCTCCCTGAAATTTCCCTTTTGGTCGGGAAACGCCGAAGTCGGCTGCCAACTTGGCAAGCACCGCCCAACCGACGTTGTGTCTTGTACCTTCGTATTTACGCCCTGGATTCCCGAGGCCGACAACGAGCTTCATAGGACTTCATTCGTTACCGACCAGCCGTCTCGAGGCGACACACCAAGATCACCACCCTGATGCATCAAGCGGCTATTCGCCTTCTCCCTCGTCGTCCTTCTTGGCACCAATGACTTCGGGCTCAGCAGCACCTGGTTCACCTTCTTCAACCTCAACCTCGGCGGCCGGCTCGCTGCATTGCACCACAGCCTGGCTGGCATCCCCTGTCAGAGTCGCGCCAGCGGGCAACTCCAGATCGCCGGCGGTAATGGTCTGATCGAGTTCCAAGTGATTCACGTTCGCCTCGAGAGACGACGGAATCGATACCGCGGGGCACTCGATCTCAATCTCGTGCAGCAACTGATCGACCACACCACCCTGCTTAAGTCCCGGAGCGACGCCCCGCAACTCAACGGCCACGGTGAGCACGATTCGCTCGTCCGCGGAAACGCGGGTCAGGTCAACATGCAGCACTTCCATGCCGTACGTATCCCATTGAATGTCTTTAATCAGGGCGCTCTCCTTGACGGCACCGTCGAGATCGACGAGGTGACTGCCGTGCCGCAGGACGGCGGCCAAGTCGGACTCTGCCGCGGATAGATGAACGACCTCTTCGCCATGCCCGTAGAGCACCGCGGGAATTCGACCTTGGGCACGCTGGCGACGGACCCGTCGCTTCCCAGTCCAGTCTCGTTTCTCAACCTGTAAAACTTCCGACATAGCGTGACCTCGATCCACTCACGTCCCAAGATAAAGCAATTGACAATCTCGCTATTTTGCTGGTTTGGAGCGGAATTTCAAGCCCACTTAACGCCCGAAACCTGGTCAAATAGCCGGCTAACCGATTCATTACGGTGAATTCGCTTGATTCCCTCCCCAAGCAGAGCGGCCACGGAAAGAATTTCGATCTTGTCGATCATCTGATCCTCGGCCAGAGGGATGGTATCCGTGATTACAACGCTCGTAATCGGAGCATTTTCCAGCAATTCCGGGGCTTCACCACAGAGAACCCCGTGTGTCGCCGCCACGTGGATCTCCTTTGCGCCACGCTCCGCCAGAATCCTCGAGGCCCCGCAAATCGACCCCGCCGTACTGATCATGTCGTCGAACATGAGGACCGTTTTTCCGTCCACAGGCCCCCCAATGACGTTCTCCTGGCTCGTCTTCTCGGCACTGCTTCGTCGCTTATCGACGATCGCCAGCTCTCCACCGAGCCGCTTCACGTGCCCCAGAGCCCGCTTAATGCTGCCCTCGTCCGGGCTGACGACGACAATCTCCTCGGGATCGAGGTTCATCGCCAAGAAATGATCGTTGAGTACAGGTGCCGCGTACAGATGGTCGACCGGAACATCGAAAAAACCCTGAATCTGAGCTGCGTGCAGATCCATGGCCAAGACCCGATCAGCTCCAGCACGTGTGACCAGATTGGCCACCAATTTAGACGTAATTGGCACCCGCCCCTCATCCTTGCGGTCCTGACGGGCGTAGCCGAAGTACGGTATCACGGCCGTAACCCGCTCAGCACTGGCACGTTTGCAGCTCTCGAGCATGATCAAGAGCTCCATCAGGTTCTGATTCACCGGCGGACAAGTTGGCTGAACAAGAAAGACATCCCGACCACGAATGTCCTCTTCGATCTTGCAAGCGGTCTCGCCATCGGGAAAATCGCCCAACGTGATGCGCCCCATCGGCAGCGCCAGGTACTCACAAATCCGCAGAGCCAGATCTGGATTCGAGCGGCCGCTGAAAACCTTTATGTCCTTCATGGTTCCGTCGCCTTTACCTATTCTCGCGCCGTCGCCTCGGCGCCCGGTTTCTGACCTTCTCTAGTCCGCGACAAGCAATTCCATGCTTATCGCCAATTCACGCCTATTCAGGTAAGGAAGTTCTGCCGAAAAGCGAGGACTTACGCATTCCCCTCTGCCATGCGACGCATCTCATCCTCCACCGCCGCAAGATCGTCCATGGTGTTGATACTGAGCGACTCGCATGGTTTGAGGACGTCCAGAGCCCGCACCGCCTTGCCGGCATCCTTCAAGATACCAGGGCAATCGGTCACATAGTATTCCCGCTGATTGTTATCATTGCCGAGTTGATCCAAAGCCCACAACAAATCCTGACAATTGAACACATAGCAGCTCAGGTTGACTTCGGTGATTTTCCGCTGTTCGTCGGTCGCGTCCTTTTCCTCGACAATCACGTCGAAATTGCCATCCGCGTCCCGAACCACGCGGCCAAACCCGTGTGGATCGTCGCGATATCCAGTCCCCAGTAGGCAAGCGGTCGGTTCCCGCTCAAATTCGGTCAATAGGGCGGCGATCGAGTCGCTCTGCATGAGCGGCGAATCCCCCGCTACGACGAGCACTGCTCCATCGTGATCCTGAAGCATCTCCCGGCACATCATCACCGCATGGCCAGTGCCAAGCTGTTCCGTCTGATCGGCAAAAGAGACGCTAGGCCAGCCATTGAGGGTCTCGCGAACCAGCTCCGCGCGGTGCCCTACGACAACGAAGTTCTTGGCGACACCACCGGCCGCCAAAGCTTCGAGCACGTATTCAATCATCGGCCGATCACAGACCGGAACCAATACTTTGGGCAGATCCGATTTCATCCGCGTGCCCTTGCCCGCGGCCATCACAACGGCGACTGGTGCGTCCATCAATTTGCTCGAATGGGGTTCATTTTTGTGCGTTCTCTCATCGGGCTCAATTTCGCGCCGACGGAAACGACTATCTTCGCACGAACGGCGGCCGGCTACCAGTGTCTGCGGTGGCTGCTCTCCGGTGCTGGCGATGACCAAGGACGGGCGGGCGCGGACCATGCGCAGCGGAAAATTGCCCTGAATCCGGAAAAACGGAAGCTCCACCACGTCTGACTTCTCGTTGATCTTTCCCCCCTGCAGTCCTACAATCAGCGATTCCCCTAGTTGCGATTCTCTCGACAGGAGCGAGCCCGCTCCCGCGACACAGGGCGACAACAGAGCGGAAGCGGCAAAACTACCGGAAAGACGATTCGTGCTAGAAGCGATTCAAAAAGCGGATGTCCTCATCGAAGCCCTGGGATGGATCCGGCAGCTTCGCGACAAAGTCACCATCATCAAGCTGGGGGGCAGCCTCCTCGACGACGTCGACTCCCTCCGTCATGTGCTGGTCGATATCGTCTTCATGGAAACGGTCGGCATGCGGCCCGTCGTGGTTCACGGCGGCGGCAAGGCCATCAATCGAGCTCTCGCTGAAGAGGGCCTGGAAAGCAAGTTCATCCAGGGTCGCCGGGTTACCGACGATGCTACTCTGGCCGTCGTTGAGCGGGTCCTAGCCGGCAAGACCAACGAATGGCTCGCCAGCGAGATCGAGCGACTTGGCGGGCGAGCGATGCCGTTAAACTTCCAGAGCACGAATGTCCTAACCGGCCAGCCGCTGGAGCTAGCCGGCGATGATGGCAAGACGATCGACCTGGGACACGTCGGCCAGGTCACCAGCGTCGACCGCCGTACAATCGACAACCTTTGCTATTCGGGACAGGTACCCGTCATTCCTTCGATGTGCATCGACGCCAACTGTCCCGATAACTCCGGCAGGAAGCTCAACGTCAATGCCGACACGGCTGCCATGGCCGTCGCGGAAGCACTCGGAGCCGAAAAACTCGTTTTCCTTAGCGACATTAATGGCGTGCGAAGGGATATCGAAGACCCCGAGAGCCTGATAAGCTCACTTACAGTCGACGAAGCTCAGAATCTGATCGCCGAGGGCTCCATACAGTCAGGCATGATCCCCAAGGTCGAGGCCTGCCTGGCCACGCTCGGCCGCGGTGTCCGTAAGATCCACATCATCGACGGTCGACTGCGGCATTCGCTGCTCCTGGAAATCTACACCAACAAGGGTGTTGGAACTGAAATCGTAAGCAGTTAAGACGAGTCATTTGCTCATGTCGACCGCTCCTCTCCCAGAATCGAACGATGCGTCTGAATCGTCGGAAGCGGCAGATCCTCACGACGTGCCAGGTGCGGCCGAAGCTGAGGCGAGTCCGGGCGAAGGACTGACGCCGGACGAAAACGGTTCGGCCCCCAGCAGTGTCATCGCTCAATTCGACCAATACGTGATCCCCAATTACGGACGCTTCCCAGTGACGCTCGTCCGCGGCAGCGGATCGCACGTCTGGGACGAACAAGGAAACGAGTATCTCGACCTCTTTCCTGGCTGGGGATGCAATCTGCTCGGGCACTGCCCGCCCGAAGTCGTCCAAGCGGTGCAGCAGCAGGTCGAGCAGCTGATCCACGTTCCCAACACCTGGTACACTGAGGCCCAGGGGCAATGGGCAGCAGCCTTGAGTCAGCGCAGCTTCGGCGGACAGGCATTCTTCTGTAACTCTGGCGCCGAAGCAAACGAAGCGGCCATCAAACTGGCCCGCCTGCACACGCCGGAAGAGCGTTACAAGATCATCACGTTTGAAGGTGGCTTCCACGGCCGCACCTTGGCCACAACCACCGCCACGGCCCAGCCCAAGTACCACGCGGGACTGGGACCACTCATGGCCGGGTTCAACTACGTCCCGTTCGGCGATCTCGACGCAGTCGCCGCCGCGATCGATGAAACCACGGCAGCGATCCTCGTTGAACCAGTGCAAGGCGAAGGAGGTGTGCGAATTCCTCCAGAAGGTTTCCTTGCTGGCCTGCGAGCCTTGGCTGACGAACACGAAGCACTGCTGATCTTCGATGAAGTCCAAACGGGCTGTGGCCGGACCGGGCATTGGTTCGGCTACCAGCACTTCGGCGTCACGCCCGACATTATCACACTGGCCAAATCACTCTGCGGCGGTATCGCTGGCGGAGCGATGCTCACTACCGCTGAGATTGCAGGGAGCCTACGACCGGGAATGCACGCCTCGACGTTTGGCGGAAACCCCATTGCCGCGGTGGCCGGCATCGCCGTGTTGCAGACGATCGAGGAGCAGAACCTTCTACAACGCGTGACAGCCCTCGAACAGCTGTTCCGCGAGCGACTTGAGCAGCTACAGCACAAGTGTGAGCACGTGAGCGAAGTCCGCACCCTCGGATTGATGATCGGTGTGGAACTAACACACCCAGCGGGGCATTTTGTCCAAGCCTGCATGGAGCGTGGGCTGCTTATCAACTGCACGCAAGAGACGGTCATTCGATTGCTGCCAGCGATGACGCTCAGTGACGAGCTTGCCCACCAGGGCTGCGACATACTGTGCGACGTGATCGGGGCCTCTAGCTAACAACATATCCACGAATTGCACGTCGCCTTGCAGAGCCGTGAATTTTGATCACGACCAATCGGCATTCGCGACGGAACGAAAGAAAAATCGATATGCGGCATCTGACGACAAGTTTTGACCTCAGCCGAGCGGACCTCGAACACATCTTCGCCGTAAGCGAGGACCTTAAGACGAAGTTCGCCACGGGGCTGCGTGAGCCCCTTCTTCCCGGCCGGGTGATGGCGCTACTGTTTGAGAAGCCATCGCTACGAACGAGAGTTAGCTTCGAGGCAGGAATGACACAACTCGGCGGTGGAGCCATGTTCCTTGGCGACGATGTTGGGTTCGGCAAGCGGGAGAGCGTCGAAGACTTCTGCCGCGTTTTGAGTGAATATGTTGACGTGATCGTCGCCCGCACCTTTTCCCACAAGACGATTGAAGATCTTGCGACCCACTGCACCGCGGCTGTCATCAACGGCCTAAGCGATGAAGAGCATCCCTGTCAGGCGGTCGCCGATTTACTCACAGCACGTGAACGGTTCGGGCAGTTATCCGGACTCAAGCTGGCCTGGGTTGGTGACGGAAACAACGTGGCTCGCAGCCTGGCAACTGCCTGCTGCAAGATGGACATGAGCTTCGTGGCCGCCTGCCCAGAGGGCTACCAACTCGACGACGCCTATGTGAAAAAGCTTGGCGTAGAAGTACCGGGAGCCCAGTTCCAACAGACCTCCGATCCGCTGTCCGCCGTCCAAGATGCCGATATCGTTTACACGGATGTCTGGGCGAGCATGGGGCAAGAAGCCGAACAGGCCCAGCGTGCTAAGGACTTCGCCCCCTTCCGGGTAAACAACGAACTAATGGCGGCAGCGTCGACGAATGCCATTTTCATGCATTGCCTCCCCGCTCATCGCGGCGATGAGGTCACAGCCGAAGTGATCGATGGTCCGCAAAGCGTCGTCATCCAACAGGCTGGCAATCGCATGCACGCCCAAAAGGGAATTCTCGCCTGGCTGCTGGCCTCGCAGGGGTAATGCGATAACACCGCCGCCGCGAAGCTCTCCCCCTGCCCTGCTATCAATTCACGAAGACAACCAAAAACCAACTCGGAGCACCGATGCGCCACGACAAGCGAAAAAAGGACGAATTGCGAACGATCAAGGTAAAACGCCGCTACACCCGCGCGACGCCTGGCAGCGTGTTGCTGCAAGCTGGAAGCACCACGGTTCTCTGCACGGCGAGCGTGAGCGATCGCGTCCCGCCCTGGCTGGAAGGAAAAGGCAAAGGCTGGGTCACTGCCGAATACAACATGCTGCCGGGTAGCACGAGTCCGCGAAAAAGCCGCGACCGTGGCGGCAAAGTCGACGGGCGGACCACCGAAATCCAAAGGCTCATCGGCCGCAGCCTGCGAGCGGTGGTCGATCTCGAAGCGTTGGGAGAGCGGCTAATCACGGTCGACTGCGATGTTCTTGAAGCCGACGGGGGAACCCGAACTGCCAGTATCACCGGCGCTTTCATTGCCCTGGTCGACGGCATCCGCTCAATCAAGCACCTGCCCGATCCGAACCGCAAACCACTGCTCGACAGCATCGCCGCGGTCAGCGTCGGCATCGTCAACGGCCAGCCCGTGTTGGACCTGGACTACATCGAAGATGTTGATGCGGCCGTCGACATGAACGTCGTCATGACCGGTGCCGGGAAGTTCGTCGAGGTTCAAGGAACCGGTGAAGAGGCGACCTTCAGCGAAGACGAACTGATGGCCCTACTGAAGCTTGCCCGACGGGGCATCAAGAAACTGGGCGACGAACAGAAGAAGTCGCTCGGAAAGCAGTGGCCGTTCTAGCAATTGCCGGCAGCACTGGAAGCGGCCCCGAGAGGGCCATTAAGAAAAGGTCTGCCCCCGATCGCTCGGCTCGAAGGCGTTCTTGATGTGCTCGATCTCCGGCTTACGTGAATCGGCCGGCCATAGGATGGCGATGATGTCGAACCGGGCCGGATATTCGAGCAATCCGTGACGCTTAAGAAAGGCGAGAGCGAGCCGGGTGAGCTGTCGCTGCTTAACAGCGTCGACCGCTTCGGCCGGATGCCCCATCTCTAGCGAAGACCGCGTCTTTACCTCAACGAAGACGACGGTTCGCCCGCGTAGATCGCTGGGATCAACCGCCACGATATCGAGATCACCGTGACCAGCACCCCGTTGGCGAGCGACAATCTTGTAGCCACGTTTCTTGAGGAAGCGGGCGGCCGCATCTTCACCCCGTTCGCCGAGTGGCTTTTCTTGCCGCCCACGCGTGAACCAACGGCGGAGCATGTCGCCACACCCCCATTCTGTGAACAACTAGCGGACCGTAACAACCGCCTCAGCCCGCAGGGGACCGAACTCCCCCGATCGTCGCTTCTTCGATGACTACTTCTTGGGTCGAATGTCGACGCGGCGTTCCTTCAGGCGGACCGCCTTACCGATGCGATCACGCAAGAAGTACAGTTTGGCACGTCGAACGACACCGTGACGCTTCACGTCGACCTGAGCCACGCGAGGCGAGTGAACGGGGAACTTACGCTCAACGCCTTCGCCCTGCACGATACGGCGGACGGTGAACATCTCGCTGGTACCGTGGCCGGCACGGGCAATAACGGTTCCGGAGAAGATCTGAATCCGCTCCTTCTCGCCTTCCATGATTCGGGTATGCACGTCGACCGTGTCCCCAATTTCAAACTGCGGCGGTTCCGCCTTGAGGCTTCCGCTCTGTACATAATCGAGGATTTCTTGGCTCATCGTTCGATCCTTTCTCGTCTCTTCGCCGAACTGTCATGGGCTTGCTGAGCCCCATCAGTTCCGACAGTTCGTGTTAATTGTTTTTGATTTCTCTATGAGAGCCGTCGGTGATTATTCCGCGGTCTCGTTGTCTTGTTGTTTCGAGTCTGTCTTCCCTCGTTCCGCCGGTTGCTCCGCCCTATCGAGCAGGTCACCACGGCGTCTCTTGGTTCGCTCCCTGCTTTCTTGCTCTCGCCAGGCCGCGACTTTCTCGTGGTCCCCGGAGAGGAGCACTTCGGGCACCTCGTGTCCGCGATACTCACGCGGCCTCGTGTACTGCGAAAACTCCAACAGGTGTCGGCGGCTGCCGGAGAACGAATCCTCCACGCTACTCTGTTCGTCTCCTAATACTCCCGGAACCAAACGGATCACCGTGTCGATGAGGACCATCGCCGCGACTTCGCCGCCGTTGAGCACGTAATCTCCTACCGAAATCTCATCCGGCTGGAGAATGTCACGCACTCGTTCATCAAATCCTTCGTATCGTCCGCACAACAGCGTCAGTCGCTCTTCGCGGGCCAACTCCTCGACTAGTGGCTGATCGAGTCGCCTTCCCTGGGGCGTGAGCATTATCAACCGCCCACGACCGCTCGCTGTGTTGCTTTCCTTTCCGTCTCTACTTTCGTCCTGATGACTCGACTGACCAAGGACCGCTTCCACGCAGTCGACAACCGGCTCTACCTTCAGGACCATTCCTGGCCCTCCGCCGAAGGGGCGGTCATCCACCGACTTGTGCTTGTCCGTCGCCCAGTCGCGAATGTCGTGCAAGTTGACGTCGACCAAACCACGTTGGATGGCCAGCTTCAACAAGCTCTGTCCCAGATAACCGGGAAACATATCCGGAAACAGGGTCAGAACGTCGAATCGCATTTCAGGAACTACTCGCTTTTCTCTTCTTCAGCAGCCGCTTCCTCAGCGGGAGCCTCTTCGGCCGCAGCTTCTTCCGCTGCGGGGGCCTCGGCGGCCTCTTCGCTCACGGCTTCAGCGGGGGCTTCTTCCGTGGCGGCGGCTTCCTCTGCTGCGGGGGCTTCCGCGGCCGGCTCTTCTTTCTTTTCTTCACGGACGTAGGTCGGCTCACCAGCGGCCGGCAAAGCACGCGGAGCAGCCAGTCGCTCAAGCGCCTGGGCCTGGGCTTCGCGGTGCGTTCCTTCCGGACCGTACTTCTTGATCAGCACCTTAACGTTGTCCGACGGTTGGGCCCCGACGCCCAGCCAGTAACTGATACGCTCATCGTTGAGCTGTGCGCGGGCATCGACGTCACGAATCATCGGGTCGTAACTACCCAATTCTTCGAGGACGCGACCATCTCGCGGACGGCGACCATCGACCGCACAGATGCGGAAGTAAGGGCGATGCGTCCGGCCCATTTTCTTCATACGAATTCGAACTGCCACTAGTTTCTCCTCAAAATTACAAAGTGTGTTTGTTGTTCCATCGATGTGTATTGAAATCGATTGGCGGTTCTTGGGCCGCCATTACTTCTTACTTTCCAGTCGTCGCTTACGGCGACGCTCTTTGTCTCGTTGCTTTTTAAGCTTGGCCTTCTGCTTGCTCGTAAGTCGCTTGCCGGTACCCTGCTTCTTGCGTTGCATAGGACCGCCAGGATTGGCCATGGCGTCCGACTGCATTTGCTTGGCCATTTTCATTCGATCACGAATGCCCATGCCAGCCATCTGCTTCATCATCGTGGCTAGCGTGTCGAATTGCTCGATCAGGCCTTTGACCTCGTTCGGAGCCACGCCCGCTCCTTCGGCAATACGGCGACGGCGACTCTGATCGATGGTCTGCTTCGGATTTCGCTTCTCTTCAGCCGTCATGGAATCGATGATGCCGAACATGCGTCGCATGTCCTTTTCGGCGTCGACGCCGTCCATCATCTCTTTCATGCCACCGTCGAGGCCCATCATGCCCATGACCTTCTGCATGGGCCCCAGCTTGGTGACCTGGCTCATCTGCTTGCGGAAGTCGTCGAGCGTGAACTCGCCCTTTCGCAGGCGTTCCTCGGCCTTGAGGGCTTCTTCCTGGTCGAACTCCTCTTGGGCCTTTTTGAACAGCCCGACCATATCGCCCATGCCGAGCACGCGGCCAGCCATCCGCTCCGGGCTGAACTCGTCGAGTTCGTCGATTTTTTCACCCGTTCCGACGAACTTAACGGGAACCCCCGTTACCTCACGGACCGAAAGAATCGCACCACCGCGGGCATCACCATCGAGCTTCGTCATGATGACGCCATTGAGCTCGAGGGCGTCGTTAAAGCCCTTGGCGCTATTCACGGCGTCTTGTCCGGTCATCCCGTCCACAACGAGGTAGACCTGATCGGGCTCCACCTTTCGATCGATCGCCGAGAGCTCCTTCATCAGCTCTTCGTCGATCGCCAGACGACCTGCCGTATCGAGAATCAGGACGTCGACGTCGCTCGACTTGGCCTGCTTGACCGCGGCGTTGCAAACCTTGACCGGATCTTTGTTATCTAGCTCGCAGTAGACGGGAACATCGATCTGTTCGCCGAGCACGCGAAGCTGCTCAATGGCCGCGGGACGCTGAAGATCGGCCGCCGCAAGCATCGGTTTCTTGTGTTGTTTCTTGAGCAACCGGGCCAGCTTGGCACAGGTTGTCGTCTTACCAGAACCCTGCAAACCGCAGAGCATGATAATGTTGAGCCCGCTGTGCAGATTCAGCGAGGCGTCCTCTTCGCCCATCAGCGTGATGAGCTCTTGATGGACGATACCGGCGACCATCTCGTTCGGCTTGAGCGACTTGAGAACCTTCTCGCCAACCGCCTGTTCCGTGACTCGCTTCATGAAGTCGCGAACCACTGTGAAGCTCACGTCGGCTTCCAGGAGCGCGTTTTCCACCTGCTCCAGACCTTCGCGCATATTGCCTTCGGTGAGCTTGCCGCGACCGGCGAGCGAGCGAAATGCGGAGGACAGATTTTCTTGCAGGGAGTCAAACATGGTCGTCGGGCGCAAACCCTCTACAGGGACCCTTACCGGGCCAAACGCGATCTCTCCCCCGTTGGGCGTAGGGAGACTGGTGGTAAACGCTCGATTCTAACGGATTTAGAGCGACTTAGGCAATCCGCTCCAGGACACAAATCGTGCCCCTCAATCCTGGCCCCTCAGCCCCATCCGGGAACCGATGCTCCAACCAGCTCAAAGCGGTGATTTCGACCGCCCACATCGCCGCAAGAACAGCAAATTAGGGCACCTGATGCTCAAGGACGACTGCCGAATCACCGTCATCGGCCAGAGCGAGGTCAACGCTCCAGGTCGCTTTACCCACTTTGCAGAGCCCCTCGGCCCCCTCCTGGCAGTAGTAGTAGCGGAGCGTAACTTGAATCTGAGCGGAACCTTGCGTCTCCGAAACTGGGATCTTAACGGAGAAATCTACCTGCCGTTTCTCCTTGGGAACCCGAACGGCCGACCCTAGCTCACCTGCAACAAACGGGCCGGCCGGCCCGTCGAGATCGATCTGGTAGCTCATGGGGGCCAATGTGTTTATTTTCCAACCCTCGGGCAGCCCGAGCTTGACATCAAGCCGCACCACGTCCCGGGCTGGCCGAACTTTCACACCCTCAAGCTGAATCGGCTCTTTCGTCGGTGCCAGACCGACGGACTTCTTTTCCAGAGCAGGTGGTGTCAGCCCGCCGATCTTGAGCGTCGTCACGGCTCGGCTCGCCAAGTCGACGACTCGAACCTGGTGATTGTTGGTATCGGCGACCAGCAGCTTGCCATCGACATAGGTGATTCCCATCGGCTCGTCAAAGCGAGCCGGTTCATCGCCGGCCCCTGGCTCATTGCTCCCAACTAACGACTCCGCGCGCTGTTCGGCAATGTCGATTACTTTGATCTTGTTGTTGTAGGTATCGCAGACATAGAGCTTGCCGTCGTGGATCGTTACCCCAGTGGCATGCTGCAAGAGGACCTTCTCACCCACCCCGTCTCGATCACCGAAACTAAATAAGGGGTAAATCGGCCGTCCGCGGGGGCCGGGTGTCTTGTCGTTCACCCCGACGACTGTCTTAACCTCCTTCGTGGCGTCGAAGGGAACTGCCCGAATAGCGCTCCCTTCGCTATCCGCGACGTACAGCCAGGTTCCGTCGCTTGCCAATCCGCTCGGCTGGGCGAATGCGGAATAGGCCCCTCGATCAACGCCCCGACCCATTAAGCGAATTGGCTGCGGCGGCGTGAGCGGACCATCGGTAATATTCTCAACCCCGCTGCCAGCAAACACCTCGATCTCCTTCTCATCAAGCGTCATTCGCCATATCTGATGCGGGCCGGCCATCGCGATGTAGAGGTGTTCGCCATGCACCAACACTGCCCAAGGGCTAGCCAAGGGAAACGATTTCGGAGGGCTCACCCAACGCTCCGGCAGCCCATCGATCAAGCTTGAGCGTGGGTCATCGGGGTCAATTCCAGGCGGAATCCCCCTGTTCTGCTTACCAGTACCAGCAATGGTCTCGACCCGTTTGGCTGTCAGGTCGACCTTTCGAATCATGTGGTTCTCGGTGTCGGCGACGTAGAGCTGGCCGTTGTGGAGCGTCATTCCCTGGGGCGATGCAAAACTTGCCGCCTTATAACCTCCATCCGCCTTGCCACGTTGCCCCGAACCGATCACGTCGACCAACTTGCCATCCAGGCTAGCAATCACGATGCGATTGTGTCCGCTGTCGGCAATGAACATACGCCCGGAGGCCTCGTCGGCCAACACCTTTCCAGGGAAGTGCAGGGGACCATGCTCAATTCGATCCCGTTCCAGGTCGAAGCGGATCGGTGTCTCGTCAAGAACTCCTTTCTTCCGGTAGTACGGCATGGCCGACTTGAAAAACTCATCGAGCGTCTCGAAATCGATCTCACCACTGTGACCGACAATGAGATTCCCTTCGGGATCGATGACTCGCAGCGAAGGCCAACTTCGTACGGCGTAACGATTCCAGATCGCGTGCTCTGCGTCGTTGACCACGGGGTGTTCAATATCGTGGCGCAACACCGCCTCGGTAATGTTCTTGGACTCTTTCTCAGTATCAAACTTGGCAGAGTGAACACCAATCACCACCACGCTGTTTGGGTACGCGTGCTCCAGCTTCTTCAGTTCCGGCAGGATGTGCATGCAGTTGATGCAGCAGTAGGTCCAAAAATCGAGGACCACAAACTTCCCACGCAAGCTTTTCAGATCCAGCGGGCCACCGGTGTTGATCCAGGAAACGCCACCATCGAGCGGGGGAGCCTTAATTCGATTCGGAAACGGGTGCTGCGTCGCTAATTCCGCCGCGGCCGGGGGCGCATCGGCAGCTGGTGCGGGGGCCGGAGGCTGCTCGCTGGCTGAATTCGCCTCGTCATGGGCCACTGCCGCGGTAACTGCGAGACCAGTAGCTAGGAAAAGACCGACAACACCCGCAAAGGACGTCAGAAAACGCCCTGAACGGCCCCGAACCTTAGAACAGTGAAGCACTTGCATCGATCGCATCCGAGTAGTCATAGAAAGAAAGTGATAGCAGCTACCGCCCAAGGACGGTCGCCCAATGGCTCATCCTATCGCAAGAATGGCAGATTAGGAAACTCTAGAAAACTACCGAAGCCGCTGGTGAGGCCTGTGCGGCTTCGCCCACTCGAAACTGACAGTCTTGCCGCGGGTCGAAGTTGACGTAGTTCGCGAAGATCCATACAGTTTGCGCAGCATCTAGGTATATATTGGAGTTCGCTAGCTTCGCGTCGCACTTCGACGATGCGAACGCTGGTTGTGGAGGACATTGTTATCGTGTCGCGAATTAGTTCGACGATCATCGTAGCCGCAGTTCTTTCGCTGGCAGCACTTTGCCCCCAGTCCGCCCATGCGCAGACTTGGGCGGAAAAGATGTTCGACAAGCTCGATCATAACTTCCAAGACCTGGCGCGAGGTGCGAAGGCCGAGTATCGCTTCACGATTACGAATCGATACAAGGACGACGTTCACATAACGAGCGTCAGCTCTAGCTGCGGATGCACGGCTCCACGCGTCACGAAGCACACCCTCAAGAGCCGCGAGTCGACCGAACTCATCGCGGTGTTCGACACGGTCAAATTCAAAGGTGCACACAATGCGACCGTGACCGTGACGTTCGATCGCCCTCAATATGCCGAAGTGCGACTCAAGATCGACGGCTACGTGCGCCGCGATGTGGTGTTCAAACCGGGCCAAATCGATCTCGGAACAGTTGACGCAGGCAAGGCGGCGGAAAAACAAGTCGTCGTTCAGTATGCCGGTCGCAGCGATTGGGAGATCGTCGACATTGAAGGCTCAACCTCTCACTTTGAAGTCGAGATGAGCTCGAAGCAAGGGGCGGCTGGCCAGGCTAGCTACGATCTCCTGGTCCGCCTCAAGGATGACGCTCCGGAAGGAGCCATCGACGACCGACTCACGCTCGTCACGAACGACCCGGAACGTTCGCGAATTCCGCTTGCCGTGCGAGGCTATGTCCGCCCGTCGCTTTCGGTGAGCCCCACGTCACTCCAACTGGGCCGCATTAAGCCGGGATCCAAAGTCACGAAGCAACTCATCGTTCGCGGCAACAAGCCCTTCAAGATTGCCCATGTCAATTGCCCCGACAAGTGCTTTGAATTCAAGACATCCGATGCCTCAAAGACGCTCCACCGGATTCCGGTAACGTTTACCGCCGGGGACAAGAACGGCAAGTTCGTCGAGAAGATTCAGATTGAGGTCGAAGGCAAGGAGGAAGCCTTGCCGACCGTCGTGGCTCACTTTGAAGTGATCGACGAATAGCGGCAAACTCTTGCCGACCGTGGTCGTGATTGCGGCACAAGCCGTAACCTTTCCACAGCGCAACTTTACTCCGCCAGCGGCACTACGACCCTGCTCAACACGACCAGCGGCTGATCCGAATCGTAACCGCTGAGAGTCGTCTCCGTCAGATCGACGATCGTTCCAACCAAGGCAACCTTGTCGCCTTCGGCCACGTCGTTGCCGTTGGTTAAAAGGACTCGGACCGTTTCCGTCGGATCGCTGGAACGTCCGGCAACCTCAACGTCGAGTTGCGTTCGGTCTCCAACGGTCGTCATTTGGGCGACGCGTCCCACGACCAGAGCTCCCGTCTTCTCCGGTTTTCGCTTGCCGCTGAATAGCCAGCGATAGGCAAACCGCTCAAACGTCTTCTGACGCGAAGCAGTGCTCACTGCCGTTTCCAACTGCGTGCGCACCTGGGCCAATTCGCCATCGGTCTCCTGCGGAATCTCCGCATCGAAGAAGGTGGCTGCCCCGGCTAGGTCAGAAATTCGTTGGTACAGCTTCGTGCGGGTCGACTTTACGAGATCCTTTTCGCGCTTCTTTTCGGCGAGATCTGCAGCGTCAATTCGACGACCGACATTGCGACGAGCTTTCTGCAGGTCTTCCAGCGTGAAACTCGGCACCGAACCATCGGCAAACAAAGCGGCGAACGAATTCGCCGGGGCGGCCGAGTTGGTGACATCGGTCCCATGCGAACCCGATCCATACGAAGGTGAGCCCGATCCGTCATGTTCCGGCGGCCGCAGGGTATTCTCTTCCTCGGTGAGTGCACCGCCGATTGGGCCGAAACCGCTATCCGATTCTTCTGCCGGTGGTGGCCCCTCGTAGATTTTCTGAACAGCATCCGCGGGGCCAATCACCGCGGCCACGGAATCGAGGAACTTCATGCTGCCGTTGATTGGCGCCAAAGCGGAGGGCTTAACCCACAGCAAGATAACGTAGCCCAGACAGAGACCAATGATGCCGAAAACGACGATACCGACAATCTGACCAACCGGCCCAGGGCCTTTTCGCTTTTTCTTTTCTGGCTTGGCTTTTTCGCTGGCACTCTTGGTCGCACTCTCACCACCGAAGCTGGCGACAGCTCCTAAGTCGGCTTCACCGCCGCCTGTATCTAGATTGAATCCACCATCCGCATCGCCAGCGTCTCCGTCATGGAGGTCGCCATCACCTGTGTCACCAAAGGCGGCGAAATCGATTCCCGACTTTGCCGACTCGTCGTCGCCTACCGCATCATCATCGAGCAGACCGAAGTCGATGCCATCGCCCTCGACCGTCTCTTCCAACTCGTCAAGATTCTTCTCGCCTGCGTCGGAGCCTGCCTCTGCATCAGCAGCTTCGTCCGTTAGGCCCAAGTCGAGGCCAGCATCATCTAACGCGAGCTCATCGACGGTAGCGTCATCATCTAGAGGAGCAAAGGCAATGTCTTCAGCCGCGGCGGAATCCGCACCGACCACGATCAGGGCCGGCACCTCCGTCGACGCATCTGCTAGTGCGAATTCTGCATTGCAAAGCGGACAACGAACTTCCGCCTCCGCGGCGGCCCCTTCGGGCACTGCCACGTGTTTCTCGCACTTGGGACAAGATGTAATTGCAGCCATATTGTGAGACCTCGTCTGTTCCGGTTTTGCCTGGTTCCTAGTCTAGAGCGAGGCACGGAAATGGGCAACTATTTAGCCCAACCTACCTACCCCTCGTAGTGGTCGGCAAATACCTCACAACCGGAACAACCGAGCGCAGCCGCGGCTGAATCAGGTCAACCCCACACTCAATCAGCAGAGCCACTCGCTAAATCAGCTCAGCTGATAAAGCGGACCGAGCTTGGATCGCAGGTGATTCATCAGCGGGCCGTGCGAAAGCTCTTTTCCGGTAACGAGTTGCACAAGTTCCGCGGGGCTGTAGCATTCTCCCCGTGCGTGAACTTGCGTGCGAAGCCACTCGCGCAGCGGGCTGAATTCTCCCTTGGCGAATTGCTCATTCAGGCCGCCCAAGTCCGCATCAGCCTGATCGAAGAGCTGGGCCGCGTAGAGATTGCCAAGCGAATAGGTAGGGAAGTACCCGAACGCTCCGAAGCTCCAGTGGATGTCCTGCAGGATACCCATAGCGTATGACGGCGGCTCGATGCCGAGATATTGCTGGTATCGCTCGTTCCACGCGGCTGGTGCATCAGTCACCGACAGATCCCCGTCGAGCAGTGCCTGCGCCAGCTCAAAGCGAATCAGGATGTGGATATTGTAGGTCGCCTCGTCCGCCTCCACGCGAATGAACGACGACTCGACGTTGTTGATCGCGAAGAAGAAATCGGCCCGATCGACGCCGCCGAGCGTCTTCGGGAACATCTCCTGTGCGAGCGGGAAGACGTGCTCCCAAAACGCCTCGCTACGGCCGACCTGATTCTCCCACATACTGGACTGCGACTCGTGAATTCCAAGTGACACAGCGTTACCCGGTGGCAAGCCATACCAGTCGCCGCGAAGCCCTTGATCGTAGATGCCGTGTCCCGCTTCATGCATCGTTCCAAACAAGGCAGACGGTAAAAAGTTTTCATCGTAGCGGGTCGTCAGTCGAGTGTCGTTGGGCCCGACACCGCTGCAGAAGGGATGCACTGTTTCGTCGAGCCGCCCGCGATCGAACTCAAAGCCAATCTTCGTGGCCACCGCTCGTCCAAACTCGCGCTGCCGATCGACAGGAAAGGATCCCTTGAGGAGATCGACGTTGGGACGTCGAGGAGACTCGGCGATTTCCGCGACCAGCAGAACCAACTCTTCACGAAGGTTTCGCAGTACCCGATCGACGTTCTTGGTCGATTCCTGTGGCTCAAAGTCATCGAGCAGCGCATCGTACCGACAATCGTCATAGCCAATCGCATCCGCTTGCTCACGCTTCAAATCGAGCGTCTTTTCCAACAGCGGACGAAACAGCTCGAAGTCGTCTTTTTCGCGAGCTTCCTGCCAGGTCTGCTGCCCCATTACGGCCGTACGAGTCATCTCTTCCACCAGCGTCTGCGGCAACTTCGTCTTCTTGTCGTAGTTCCGCTTGATAATGCGAATGGTTGTCGCTACGTCGGAGTGTTTGTCTTCGGCGAGCGGACTGTTGACAAGCTCGTCCAACCACTCGCCAACCTGTGGATCGGTATTCCGCTGGTGAACCATGCCAGAGAGTAAGGTCATCTGCTCGGCCCGATGCTCGGCATTGGCCGGCGGCATCTGGGTTCGTTCGTCCCAACCGAGTACCGACTCGATCGAAGAGAGCGTGGCTGTCTTGCGAAAGTGATCACACAATTCGTCAAAGGCTTTTTGCACCGACTCGGACATGAACTACCTCAGCAAAATATAGTTAGCGAGCGAATACACTCGCGGCGTTCCTAAATGGAAGTCTCCTTCGAGACAGGACGAAGTCGATTGTTATGCACCAAAAACGCCCGCACTGTTAGCCCCGACGGCCACGAACCGGAGGACCGCAGGAGTTTCCGCCAAACGGCATACTACTGCCAGCACCGATCGATACCGATTGATCCGACGCTCCATAGCGATGAAAATGGCATTCGCGTGTGACAAAGTGAGAGCCGCCGACGGTGGCGGCTACGCCAGCGTTGATTCGACTGAACGAAAGAAACTGCCGTGCTCGACGTACTCGTAATCGCGCCGCATCCGGATGACGCCGAACTTGGTATGGGCGGGGCCATTTTGAAGTTTAAGTCGGAGGGACTTCGCGTCGGCGTACTCGACCTGACCAACGGCGAACCGACGCCACACGGGTCCATCGAGACGCGAGCCAAGGAAACCGCCGCCGCGACCGAGATCCTCGGTCTTGATTGGCGCGAGAATTTGGGTCTGCCCAACCGCTCGCTAGAACCGACACTGGAAGCGCGCGCTAAGCTGGCAGGCGTCTTTCGCCAGCAGCGACCACGCTGGCTGTTTGCTCCCTATTGGGTCGATGCGCACCCCGATCATGTGGCGGCGACCAAGCTGGTCGAAGACGCACGTTTTTGGTCCAAGCTGACCAAGTGTGACCTAGAGGGAGAACCGTATCATCCGGAGCGGATCTTCAATTACTTCTGCGTGCACCTGAAGAGGAACCCGCAGCCGGCGTTCATCCTCGACATCTCCGAATTCTGGGAGGAGAAGCTCGCCAGCATTGCCTGCTATCAGAGTCAATTCGTAACGGGCCGTCCGCAGGAGCCACCCACGTTCCTCGATCAACTTCGCGACGAGGCCGCCTACTGGGGCAAGTCGATCGGAGTCCGCTACGGAGAGCCCTTTGCCGCACGCGAGCCGCTGGGCATGTCGAGCATGTCGTCGTTGATCTAGCGGCCTCACTCGTCAATTGATCTGCCAGCTTGCCCCGGCGCTCAACTGCTAGCGGCGATAGCTTGCTTGTTTCGATTTTCGACTGGAGAATCTGCGCGGAGTTTGACGATACCGTCATCGCTGCGGATTATTTCGGCCTGTGGTCGATTTCTATCCACAGCAAATTGGAACCGGTGAGACGAAGGGGGGGCTACTCCTTCGACGAAAGGTTCGGCCACAACCATGACGGTTTCACGTCGGTGGCTTTTGCATCTGCTGTTCGCCTGCGGTCTCTTGCCGCTGGCTCAGGGCTGCGCGCTCTTCCCCGAGGTTGCTCACCAGCCGGTGATTAGCAATCCGTTCCCACAACTATCCAAGGTCGCCGTAGTTGAGTTCGTCAACCAAAGCACCGAGCCGACGATCAACGGCCGCAAAGTCGCCGAGCAGTACGTCAACGAACTACAGCAGTTCCAAGGCTTCGAGGTGCTGCCCGTTTCGGTCACCATGAATGTGG
>CAYLRE010000011.1:0-39107 GCA_964385715.1 uncultured Planctomycetaceae bacterium | reverse complement strand
CGCCGACGCATCGACACCGCTTAGTGATTTTGACATCGTTCGTAAGCCGGCCGCTACGATCTTGAACATGATGCAGCTGGTCTACGACAACGATTACGCGGCCACGCCGGGAGTCGTGGAGTTCATGACCGATCGTGGTTGGTTGCCGCGGTGGTCCGATGAACAGGGACGTTGGCAAAGCCAGGACAACACCAAGAGTTTCTCGGTCGACTCGGCCGATGGCGTCGCTTGGTTGCGGTATCAGCATCGACTTCCGACCGCTGACGATTGGCGCCGTCTCGCGGAAAACTCGCCCGCCGCGGATGGCGAGCTAGTCGAGCCGATCGAGAATCGACCTCAGCTGATTACTGACAGTTACGCGTACAATTCTGGCGTCGCCGTCGGCAAGGTTAGCGGAATGCAACTGCCCCGCTTCATGCCGGCCAGGTCAAATTCACTAGGGCTCAACTGGGTTGGTGACTTGGTCATCGACTGCCAGCTCGAGTCGCGAGACGGAAACGGTAAGGCCGTTCTGGAGCTGGTCGAAGGTGGGATTCGCTTTCAGTGCGAAATCGATTTCGCTACCGGCAGCGCCACGCTCAAGATTGTCGATCCGAACAATCAGCTACTCAGCTTCAATGATGAGGCCTCGCCCGGCAAACTCCCCCAGGCTGCGGCCGTTTTTCAAGGAGCGGGCCGACACCAGCTGACGTTTGCTAATGTTGACGATCAGCTGCACGTGTGGATGGACGGTGAGCCGGTCACCTTCGATTCCGATACGAGCTATCCGCGTTTGGCGAACACGGCCCCCACCACGCTCGATTTAACGCCAGTCCGTATTGGAGCGTCCGGTGCGAGTCTGAAAATTGACGAAATCAAGCTTTACCGCGATGTCTATTACATTGCTAGCGATCACAATCGGGATCTCGATACCGATCGCCCGCACCTATTTTGTGACCTGAAGTACTCCACGCTTAATGATTACCAGAAGCCGGTCGCCGGTCTGCGCAACCAGGGTAACTGGCAAGCGCATGCCGAATTTGAACGCAATCGGGCCCGCTTCTTTTCCGATCCGCGCGAGTGGCAGGCGATGCCATCGGATTGGCCAGGAACCCGCAGTCAGTGGCGAGGCGCGTATCACGACACGTACGACGTTACCTACACCTTAGAAGACTTTCCGGAAGACCCGGCCAACGATCAGTTCTTTGCCTTGGGTGACAACAGTCCTCAGAGCCAGGACAGCCGTCTGTGGTGGCAAGAAACCGGAATCGGGCACTATGTCGAGCGGAAACTGATCATCGGCCGAGCCATGCTCATTTACTGGCCGCTGGGACACGTGAAATTCATTCGATAAATCGGCATTTACACGAATGCCATAAGAAAGTTCACTGTTGTCAGAGGCGGCCAGAGCAGGCCGTTTGGCTCAAGCCCCCTGAATCAGCAGTGATCAACAATTCATAGCGATCAACGCGTCGAGGTCACGGATGACAACGCTCTTGAAAGTTGAAGGATTGGTCAAGATCTACGGCCGCCGCCGCGTCGTCGATGGCGTCGAGTTCGAGGTCAATCGCGGTGAGATTGTCGGTCTGCTGGGCCCCAACGGCGCCGGCAAGACGACCAGCTTCCGCATGACCTGTGGCATGGTCGAGCCCGATGCTGGCACCGTCTGGCTGAATGACCAGGACGTGACCAATTGGCCCATGTATCGCCGGGCCCGCGATGGCGGAATGGGCTATCTGGCCCAGGAACAGAGCGTCTTTCGCAAGCTCACGGTCCAGCAGAATCTCAGCGCCGTGATGGAAATGCTCGGCATGGGGCGCAAGCAGCGCAAACAACAAACCGAAGAGTTGCTGGAACGGTTCGGCATCACCAAGATTCGTAAATCGAAGGCGATGCACATTTCCGGCGGCGAAAAGCGGCGACTCGAGATCGCCCGCTGTCTGATCTCCAACCCCGAGATTATCCTGCTGGACGAACCTTTTACCGGGATCGATCCGGTCACGATTAACAGCATTCAGGACGTGATTCGCGGCCTGCGGGACTCGGGTATTTCGATCTTGATCACCGATCACCGCGAGCAGGAAACGCTGGAGATTACGGATCGCAGCTACGTGATTCGCAATGGTGCCGTGCTTTGCCACGGTTCGGCAGAAGAGGTGCTCAATCACCCGGAAGCTCGCAAATATTATTTCGGCGACTCGCCAGCCTCGATCCCCCCGGCCCCGCACAGCCCCGCTCGCGGAGCTGCCCGATTCAGCTCGGCCGAGACGGTTCGCATCTCACACGACGACGTGTAGCCTCTGGGGCGACATTTTTGTTTTCTTGTCCCAAATCCCCAGCGCTGGCACCACGATCGAACGTGCTAAAAAAAAGGCTGTTGGGATGCTGTCGCGCTGGCCGAAAGTGGTATTAATGTTCTTGTCGTGCTAGTACCCCGGCCCCTTGGGGCGGTTGCTCTTGGCACGGCGAGCGGCCATTTGGTATCAACTTTTTCCAGGTGGCTGACCTATCGATCAGGCGGATTCGCAGGTCGATAAGGTAGCCAGCAGAAACCGCTGACGAGTGCTAGCGTTCGACAGGAAGGGAATGCCAGCACTTCATCTCGCGATAGCGAGATTCAAATCGTGCCAAGACGAAGTGCAACAAGGAGGTAGCGTAGCAATGTCTGAGCATTTCGATTCAGAATATGAAAATGAAGAAACCGACGAAGCCCAATTCGAGGAAGATCTCGTAGAGGGCGACGAAGAAGTTGATGAATACGAAGAGTATGAAGAGGGCGACCACGAAGAGGAGGGAATCGACGAAGAGATTTCCACTGCCGAAGTCGATCGCGTCCTCGAGGTCTTGACCCAAACGATGGAGACGGTCGAGAGCGATTCGGTCCACGCCCATCTCGAAGAGGCCTACCACGCCATCTTCCAACTCGTGTACGAGGAAGAAGAATCGGACGAGGCCGAAGGCGAGATGGAAGTCGACGAGTTCGAAGAGGACGACCTAGAAGGGGGGGACTTCGATTCCCACTCCGAAGCGGCCTAGGCGATCTTGGTGCTCCACCGCGAGCGGCTTCCAAACAGCCAGCTCCGCGTCGAGAGAATTTCACCTTCCTTGTCCCGCAATGCGGGCAGGGAAGGTTTTTTCTTGCGCATCGCGTGGCGAGACCCCGTCGAAAGTCCCCGTCGATATTCCCAGGCCAAAGCCCGCGGGAGGAGCCGCTGTCGAGAACCGGGAGGAGCCGCTGTCGAGAACCGGGAGGAGCCGCTGTCGAGTACAGAGCTCAGCGGCCTCTCGCCCGACGCGAACACCGACTGCCCCGGCGGGGTCTTGTTGCAGTGACGGGCCCCTTCGCGTACGTTGGACGCCGTGGCGACCGTCGGTGTTGGAGGATGTCCTAAGAGAAAGACCGTTTTTCGCCTCGACAAATTCCCCATTCCCGTTTTCACGCCGCAATTTCCACGCCCCCAATTTCCACGCCCCGGTAGCTCAGCTGGATAGAGCAGCTGACTTCTAATCAGCAGGTCGCAGGTTCGAATCCTGCCCGGGGTGCTTGGGCTTACGCGTGGCGCTCCACTTGCTAGCCGAGTGGTGAAGCGCCCGATCATCTCAGTCTGCCTGGACTGTTTGTCCCTTCGCCCCTTTCGTTCGTGCCAGTTGTTCTTCGAGTCGTTGCACCTTCTGTTGAAGTTCTTCAATGAGTGGTGCCACCATCTTTTGGGGAAGACGTTTGTGAATGTGTTGGGGGCAGTTCACGTCCCAGGCTTCAATGCGGAACAGAATCGCCCGCTTGACCTTGCCAGGATATTCGGGGTCGGCCAGGCGACGGAGTAGATCAGGATCGTCCTCAACGGCACGAGCCGTTCCCCACAGCTTGACGCGTCGGCGATTGACGTAGTCCATCAGAAAGATGAACGCCTGAGGGTTCTCTGACAGATTGCCGAGCGTAATGTACTGGCGATTGCCCCCGAAGTCGGCAAAGGCGAGCGTGTGATCATCCACAGCCTTCAATAAGCCGGGCGCGCCACCGCGATACTGAATGTAGGGCTGGCCAGCAGCATTGGCGGTTCCCAGATAGAGCATGTCAAGGTTCGAGAGAAAGGCTTCCAGTTCCGCGGTCACCTCGGTCTGCCAGCCCCGGCGTTGTTCCATTTGTTGATAGGATTCACGCGAACCCTTCTCGCTCTGGATCGCTTTGACGGCGTTTGTAAAGGCGATGTCGCTAGGGTAGGAGCTCATGGAAAAGCCTCCTTGTGATGGGGGCCGCTGCAGCGAAAGACGCAGGGTGCTCGGCGCTGACCAAGCACCCTGCGCGAAACAATCCGGTCAATGGACAGAGCAAGCTCCGCTGCTGCATTCCGAGGTCGTGTCGCCCTTGTTTGCCTCGGCTGCGACAACATCCTGTGCTTTGTCAGCGGCATGCGTCTGTGCGGCACGCAGCGCCTCGCCGGCGGTCCAAATGGCAGCACCCAACAGGACGAAGTCTTTCAGCAAGAACTGACCTGGCAGCACAGAAATGCCAGGGAATCCGAGTGACGATTCCACAACTCCAGGCGTCGACAACAGGAACGAGAGTGTTGTCACGAACATGCCGATGGCCAGTCCACTGCCGATCGCCGATAGGCGTGCCGAGAAGGGACGTGCCGCAATCAACGAGGCGATCAACAATTCCGATACACCTAGCAGGGCGCTGAATTGTTGGACGCTCATCACCTGATAGGCCCAAGACATGAGTGGACTGTTCGCTACCAGTCCCGAGATACCGTTGGCTTCGTAGGCGGTGAATTTCATCGCGCCGATCCAGACGAGTACGAGGACCAGGCTGTACCGCACAAAGTGGCGACCGACGGCTTCGATCAACGCGGCGGGCGACGATGAACGCACATCGATGGAATGGGAGGCAGCAGAAATTCGGTTAGCTTTTTCGATAGATGCAGTCGACATGATTAAATCTCCTAGCAAACGTGTGTGACGCGAACGTGGTGGTAAAAGTGCGTATTGACTACGGCTTGGCAACGCGAGTGATCGGTCGCACCTCTCGGGCGAGAAAGTTGCGAATCAACTTGGCGATCGCGGCGCCGTCTTCTTCCAGCGCGAAGTGGCCCGTGTCGAGCAAATGGAATTCCAAGTTATTGAGATCTCGCTTGTAAGGGTGCGCTCCGGCTGCCGGGAATATGGCGTCGTTTTCGCCCCATACGATCAGTGTTGGTGGCTGATGTTTGCGAAGATAGCTTTGCCACTTTGGATAGAGGGGCGGATTACTCCCGTAGCTGTAGAACAGAGCGAGTTGGATCTCCTGATTGCCAGCGCGATCCAATCGCGGTTGCACATGGCCCCAGGTGTCGGGGCTGATTGTCTCGACGTTGCGGACGCCGTGTGTGTATTGCCACTGGGTGGCCTCAAGGGTCAGCAAAGATCGCAGCTTGTCACCTTGCTCCTTGGTTGGGTTCTTCCAATACGCCTTGATCGGTTGCCAAAACTCGTTGTCGATCCCCTCGTCGTAGGCGTTGCCGTTCTGGATGATCAGGGTCTCGACACGCTGTGGGTGGCGTACGGCCAGCCGAAATCCGACCGGCGCACCGTAGTCCATCAAGTAGAGGGAGTATTTTTGCAGGCCGACCTTCTCCGTGAATTTCTCGACGACGTTCGCAAGATTGTCGAACGTGTACTTGAACTCTGTCACGGACGGGGCCGAGCTGTTCCCGAAACCGGGATAGTCCGGGGCAATCACGTGATAATCGCGGGCCAGATCTGGGATCAAGTTGCGGAACATATGCGACGAGGTCGGAAAACCATGCAAAAGCAGCAGCGTGGGCGCCTCTTTATCACCGGCTTCTCGATAGAAGATGTCGAGGCCGTCAATCTTGACGCTGCGGTGGAGGACTTGGTTGGTCGGTCGATTTGGCTCGGCGGCAGAAGCCAGCGATCCAAGAAGAAATGAACTGGCGATGGCGATTACGAAACCGGTTTGCTTCAGTGACAACATGGCTCTAGTCTCCTTGGGCGAAAGGGTGAAGAAAGAAAGTGAGGGTACGGGTGACGCGACCTGGCTACTTGAGTTCGGCCAGGTGGTTGGCGGCCTCGCTGGTGCTCCACAGGTCGCTAGCGAGGAAACGGAAATTGGTAATCGCCGCTTCATAGCCATCGAAGCCAGGGATCTGGGCGGCGGCCGTGGCGTCGCCGACGACCGCAACTTCAAAACCCTGTTCGAGTAGTTCACGCAAGTGTGACTCGACGCACAGGTTGGCCGACATGCCGGCCAGGATTACCTGTTCGATGCCACGCTTACGAAGTTGCAACACCAGATCGTTCGACTGCGGACCATAGACTTTGTGCGGGCTGCAGACGATGGTCTCGCCGTCGTTGATGGCTGGTTTGTATTGCTCAAGCCAATCGGCGCCTGAGCCTGAGAACCCGGTCGTGTCGAGCGGGCCCGGACGGTCGAACATCTTGATGTCGTGCATCAAGGTTTCGAGCGCGCCTTCAAAGTCCCACTTGTGATCGTGGGGGTAGTAATAGTGCGGACTGATGAAGAGCGGGATGTCGATTTCTTTGGCCAAGGAGAATAGTTGGCCGATGTTCTCAACGGTTCCGTTCTCTGTGACGTTCTGGCCGACGACGCCCCAGGTGACGCCTTGCGGGCTAAGAAAATCGACTTGCGGATCGGTCACGACGATACCGACATGCCCCTTGCGGAGCTTCAGTCCAGGCCGAGGTACGGCAGCGTCCGCTTTGCGTCCGGAACCGTAAACGATGGTCGCTTGGTCCGTCTGTTGGGTGGTGGTTTTCGACATCCGTTTTCTCCTTGCTTGGAAATAAGACAGACAGGTCTGTATAGTGGTGGTAAAAAAAATATAGAACGAAGGATGCTCTACTTGCCCTTCTTGGGAGTCTTCGAAACAAGAGCCAGGGCTGCGTCTCTAGCCACGTCGGCGGCCTTGGCAGATTGACCCATGACAGCGGTAACAATCGCGCCTTCGACCAACAGGGAGACAGCTGGGGCAACTTCGGCCGCCTTCTCTCCAGCCGCCTCGACGATGAAATCTCGCAGCATCGCATGCAAACGATCCTTGTGTGCCGCCGAAAACTGCGAGGCCGGGTGACCGACATCGGCCAACTCCACCGAGGCGTTGATGAACGCGCAACCTCGGAAGCCGGCACTCTTGAACCAATCTTTGAGAGCGGCAAAGAACGCCTCCAGGCTGCTCAGCCCTTTTTTGGTGTGTCGATCGATCGATTTGGCGAACATCTCATTCACCTTCTCTTCTCGATACTGCAGTACGGCAAGGATCAGATCGTCTTTGGAAGCGAAGTGGTTGTAGAGCGTCATCTTGGCGACGCCCGCCTCGGCAATGATGCGATCGATACCGACTGCGTGGATGCCTTCGGAGTAAAACAACTGCTCGGCGGTTTCGATGAGCCGGTCTCGAGCGCTCGATTTTCTGGTGGTTGTCTTGCTCATGACCGAATTATACAGACCTGTCTGTTTATGTCAAGCCCGGGGCGGAAAAAAGTAGAAAAAATTTGGAGGGGCCCCGTAGAGTCGCAAGAAATCGATGAGCTGCAAGAAATCGGGCCCGACGCGGCTCCGAAAACGGGCGTTTTGCCGACGTTTGCCTCAGATAGATCCCCTGCTCTGCGATTCGCAGCGAGTTGGATCTTGTCGGGTAACACTATGCACTGGCGGTCGGAGCGACTGCGCAGCCGCCGTTGCCAGTTGGCTCAATGTCGATCGTGGGACGGCCGACGCCGGTCACGGTGATTTCACTGGTCGAGCTTGTTCCACCGGCAGAATGTTGATCTGCCACATCTTGCCAGATCCCCAGCTGACCAATCCGTAGTAAACCGAGCTGGCGAAGCGATCCTTCCTGAGGGGGTGGTCTTCCTCCCGAACTTTGTTGCTAGTTAGCCAGTCGATGGTCGCCGTTTCTCGATCGACGCGATACCATTGATCGCCACCGCCGAATACTTGGCACCCGTAGATATGCCCTTCGTGTTCAATCTCCTTTGGCCGACGTTTGCGAGTTTCTGATCCGGTACGACGATCCGTTTCTTCCCAGCTGTTGCCAAAGCGATCAAACCACTCGTCTGGCTTGGGGTCGCTGGGCGAGAACAAGTAGTAGCCCGGTCGTAGTCCACCCCAGGAATAGCGCGCCGGAATTGGGAGCAGGAACACGCCATCTTGCATCGGGTAGGCGCCAGCGAGGCTCATTGGAATCGGGTCCGTGTAAATGCCAACCTGAAGCGTTTCCGGGTCGATCTGCAAAGGTCGCATCAGGATCCGGTTGTTCTCTAGCAAAGCACGATCGTACCGACTGACCACGACAATCTTTCTGTCGGGGTTATGGGGATCCGGAAAATCGTGCATCCAGATGATTTTGTCGAAACCGAGTTTCACCTCGTCCACGCGTTTGCCCGTGCCGCGGGCAAACGTCTTGTTTGCGAAGTGAAACTGTCGAATCTGCCAGCGGCTCTTGCCCGCGGCGTCTTTTTCTATCTTGATCTCGGAGAACCAGCGACGTGGAACGTAACCGTTCTTGAGCTTGTCGCGTTCGGGTTTGATCACACCCGTGGCAATAACGCGGCCCGGCCCGAGGGCATGGATTCTCTCTATACTCGAGGGCAGTTCCTTTTCGGATCGCATGGCGTGCCGGTCAGTGCCGTCACCGGAGATAACAAATGTCGTGAACCCTTCCGGACGATCCGGATTCCATAACTGTGGAAACCAAAGGTACTTGCCGTCCCAGCAGACTTGGTTGAGTCGATAGGTGGAAATGGAGCATCCCTTGGGGAGCTCCAGCGGGGTCAGCGTGCCGACGGCGTCCATGCGGCAGAGGCTGGCCTCTTTCTCGCCGGTACGTGTTACCATCGCCAAGTCGAAATCATTTCCGAATCTGCGCAGGTAGGCGATGCCAGCCACGTGCGGAGGGTGTTTGGCGACTCGAAAATCGAATCGCGTCAGCGTCCCCTTCGGCGTCCCTTGTATCTTTTTTCGCCGGGCAACGTGGTGTTCTGGCTGGGCCGTTTTGGGCGGAGGAGGATTGTGGAACAGCTGGTGACGTGAGCGTAAACCGTTGAGGATCTTGGAAGGATAGCGATAGTGTCGCTCCCAGTATCGCGTTGGCAGACTCGTCTGTTGGCCGAACGCCTGTTGGAATTGTTCGACATGCTGCTTCTCCCGTTGGAGCTGCTGTTTGACGAGCGCTTCCAACGCGTCGATATCCTCAATCGACGTATCACGTAAGCCGACGTCGGGATCGGATTCATCGAAGAAGAGTCTTCCCCAGCGGGCGTAGAGGAGGTTGGCCGGCGAGTTTGTCGCTTCGAGTTCTGCAAAGAAATCGCGAATGGCACGGCGAGTTTCTGGCGGCAAATTGCCAACCTTCTCGTATTCTTGTGGCTTGAGTGGTTGTGCCTTGCCACTGTATTGAACCGAATTGAAAATCATCCACGATAGCGTCTTCGAGAGCGGTGGTGTCGACGTTGGAACGTGTTTGGTAAGCAAGTCGAGCAGCAGTTTTCTCTCGCCGGGATCCGAGAGTAGCTCGTGATAGCCGCGGCCGGCTCTCAGGTGGACCAGGCCGGTGGCAACCCAACTTGCATACTGCATGTCGGCCGACGCAGGCACGGAGTTCGGCACGAGCCGGTTTTTTCCGCTTGCGATCGAGGTGTCGAGCTTGGGGATGCTGGCGAAATGTTTGCTCAGAAACTGCTTGGCGTCGCCGACATATTGTTGACGCTCCTCTTTTGCCTCGTAGCCGATCCGATATGCCGACTCCCGCATCTTACGTAAGAGATGCACGGCCTCCGAGATGTTTACGAGCCGGCGACGAATCAGCTCCTCGCTAATGCGACGCTGGTGTGAGTAGCGGAGACGTTTGTGATTCAACCGCCGCCGCTGGTTCTCCTTGTAGACTATGTCTGATTGTGGGCTTTCCCAAATTTCGTGCAGAAACGGCTCGCCTTCGTGAAACAGTTGGAGGTAGTGTTCCGTGGCGTTTGGATCAAGTAGCAGCGCCGCTTCACGCAGTGGCGCTGCCAGATCGCGCATGCCGAGGCGGCTGAAGTCATTAGCTCTTTTGGTGAGAATAGCGAGTTGTTTACCCGGGTCGAGGGGCGCGTCTTGTTGCGTGTCGGCACGGGAGAGAATCTTTTCAGGAACGTTCGTAAGCAAGTGTCGAGGCAACTGGTCGAGCGGCATCGGCGGCAACTGAATGTTGCGCTCGTCGCCGGCCGAGTCCTGAATGATGATGCGGAGATTGACGGCCGAAACTTCACCGTCCGATTTCTCGACACGAAACTCCCCGCTCACGATCAGTGGAACCAGTCGTGACTCAATTGCCGCTCCGTCGTTTTCTGAGTTACGCTCCGTCGCGGCGCCCTTGGCGATCGCCAGCTCATTCGCGATCGCACGTGCTTCTTCGATTTCGATGACGGCCACACGGGGCACAGAGAGCAGCGCTTGTTGGAGAAGCTGACTGTAAGCCTGCTGCAGGTGGGCGTGCTGGTAGTCGTCGTCTTTCGAAAGAAAGGGCGTCACCCCGATCACGTACTTGAGTCCCCCGCCGACGTGCGCGATGGTGGCATCGACCGCCGTGGCGCAGCGAGTCGCAATCGCGTCGAGCTTATCGGCCTCGAAGGGCATCGCATCCTGGCGGAGTCGGGCCCCCTGCTGGCAATCGCTGATAACCAGTCGCAGATGCGTTTTCTCGTCCTGGGTAACCAATCGCGGTAGCAGTAGCGCGTCGGCACCCAGGATTTGCCCCAACCGGATGCGACTTTGCGAATCGCTCGCTTCCAAAAGCGAGGCCAACTCTTGCTCCTTGAGGATTGCCTCAAGGCGGTCTCTTTCCACGAGTTCAATTTGTTCCCGCTCCGACAGTCGAGCAGTCAACAGATCGGCCAGGCCCGTCTCTTGGACATTGGTTGGTGCAACGATCGCCCAACGACGCAATGCGGGGGCGTCGGCCGAGTCATCCGCCACGGCGGTGCTGCACGTGAAGAGTAGCAGTGACAACGACCCAAGCAGGAGCGAGTAGCGCGACCAGGATAACCTCGCTGCACTGTCGGGAGAATGAGTCGGTGCCCCGCTCAGCGCCCGCATAGGAAAACGTGCCGCTTCCAAGATCTCGTGGATGCCGATCATTTGGTAGCCCCCGCCATAGACGTTGTGCAATTCACCGCGGAGAAACGTCAAACGGCGATGAACCATTCTCCGCGACTACTCGTCGCCAGACTTGTCGTCGCCCGACTCGGATTCTTTCTCGTTGTCTTTGTTGAACCGCTCGACCAGCTTCGGCAGCAGCCGTTCGGCGATCGTCGCCGAGGCTTCTTGCAGGGCCGTCTTGCCGGCCAGTTGCTCGGTCAGGTCGACATGCACCGAGGTTTCGCGATCGATGGCGATAACCTCGCCAGTCCCTTCGTCGATCGCTTTGACTTCCAGTCGGGCTTTCACGGAAACCAAGTTGCCGTGTCGCGTGGCGAACTCGGTCAGGCCTTCGCCAACCAGGCGCACCTGCGGTGTCCGTTCGGCCGCGTCGGGATCGAGAACCTCGAAGCCGGTTTCCGTGCAGTAGAGCATCAGCTCCGTTTCGGCCGCGGGATCGAAGGTCGTGGAGCCGACGTGGCGTTCTTCGACATCGACCAGCACGAGCGGACGCTCAGCGTCGCCTAACTTCTTGCCGAGCGTCTTGATGCGGTCTTCGCGCGAGATCGGCTTGGCGACCAGGCTGTCAGAGTTCTTGAGGATCGTCGCGGTTACCTTGTCGGCCAGCTTGGAGATCAGTTCATCCAGGTCGTCGCCGCGCTTTCCTTTCACCGAGGTTCCTTTGACCCGCGTCGTTTCGGTACCCATCACCTTGGCGATCAAGTAGAGCTTGCCGTTCACGTCGAGCACCGACCCGGTGACCAAAATGCGTGCCCCAGTCAGGTGGCCAATCGCATTCGCTTCGCCGGCAGCCACGGCACCTGACAGACTGAGTTCCAATTCCTTGACGGCAGCCTCAATGTCTTCGCGTTCAACAAGGAACAGTTCCGGTTTGGTGACCAGCTCCGCGAACAACAGATCGGTGACCGTGCTGCCCAGTTCCTTGGTATTCCGCCCTCGCTCTTTGAACGGCAGCAAGGCCATTGGGTAGACCGCCTCAGGATCCTCTGCCAGCGCCGACTGCGAAGGAGTCAGCGCCAGTAGGCAGGTCGCCATCAACAGCATCGATAGAGTGAGAGTCTTCATGGCTTAATTTCCCTGGGATAGGGTGTTGGGTGTTGGTGCCGTTTTGGAAATCCGCTCAAGGATGCGAAGCAAAAGGTAACGCGGGATAGGACTGGTGTCCCACTCTTCGATGACTCCGAATCCAGATAGTACCAGCCGGCCGCGTTTGGTGGGATATCGTATTTCCAGCCATGGCCAGCCCTGCCCCGGCGATACCGATTCGGCGACGACGGAATCGTCCGCCACTGCGAATCGAAAGCACCGTGTAACCTCGTTTCCAGCGAGCCAGTCGCGCCCGTCGAGTCGTTTGTCCAGTTCTGAGACGATGTCGCTCTGGCGAAGCGTGATGCTCTGTGGGCGAGACGTCGCCCCTGCCCGTTCTGAATCTGCCCCTTCTGTTTCGGATCCGTCTGTTTCCGATCCACCACCGAGTGCGTTATTGTCGGTGGTTGTTTTATTGGACGTGCCGTCGGCCGATTTCTTAGCGGTTTTTCCAACGGAAACAGGAATCACGCCGTCGCCCGGAGTCAGGCAAAGTACCGGCACGCCCGCGGCGGCCAGCCGCACCATGATCTCAGCCAGTTGTGAGTTTTCCTTCAGTGACAGGCCAGCGCCGACGATGGCCACGCCTTCTTTCACAGCTTCCAGGCTGGCCTGCGTGTGGAGCGTATCGAACGGGATGCCGGCTTCGCGAAGCATGTTGGCGGTGGTTCGTTTGGGATCGTAGAGTTGAATGTCGAGCGAGGTTAGCCACTCGTGCTTGTCGGCTGTGGCATCTTCCGGAAAGATCCAGATGGTCTGCTGCCAGTCGGGCTGCGACCGGTTGTTGGTGCTCTTGCGCGAAACGATCAGAGTCGTTTGCAGAATCACGCCGTCTCGGATCGTGGGCGCGTCGACCGAAACGTCGAACTCGGTCGGCTTTTCGGGGTCAAGCTCGACCACGAATTCACCTCGGCTGAGCGTACGATCGTTGGCGGAGAGCGACCAGACGATTCTTTCGGTTGATGCATCCTCGTCGGCGACGGCAAAGCGAAACTTAGTCGTGCGATCGGCGAACAGACTACGGGCGGTTGCAAGTGGTCGGAGCACGGGATCGTCGTGGCCATCCTCGACTCCCTCAGCGCGAACGCTGACGACCAAGCAGGTGATCGTCAACACAATGCCGCCGGCACACAGGCGGCGCCAACGATGAGCATTCATGCTTTTGCAATAAATGGACATGGTGGCTACGTGCTCCTGCTCGGCGGGGTTTCCGATGACTCGGCGGCAAGAAAATCCAATAGGCTGACCGCTTGGAACAACGCGTACTCTCGTCCGTCGATTTCGATGGAGAGAATACGCTGGGCCGCGCCAGGCTTCTGAACACTGTTGAAGACGTAACGGCCGGCGACCGGTTCTTGCAGCGTCAATTCGGACTCGACTGCGATCAGTCCATCTGGAAGTGCGTAGCACCAGACGTGCAGGTCGCCTGCGCCTGGAATCTTGTCGACGGGCGTTTCATTGCGAGCAATGACATCTTGCGACCACACCTTCTGCCACTGGGTTTCGCCCAGGCTGCGGGAAACCAGCACCAGCCGGATCGCCAGCGGCTGGCCCGTGGAATCAATCGATTGACCACCACGCGCCAGGCCCAATTCAACGTGGCCGTTACTCTCGGCGATCCAGTGAAGTTGCCGGTGGAAGTCGCTGTGGGCTGCCTCGAACAGCATCGCCTTTTCCGCCAAGTCTTGTTTGCCGAGAACGGCGAATGAGGGAACGCCCCCGTGTGGCGATTGGTTGTCGTGAGCCAATTCTTCGGGGAACGGTGAAGGTGTCTCGCCCGCAACGGGCAGTTCATTCGGAGCTGGCGACAGGGAGCTGCGAACCACCAGCATCACCAACAGACTGGCTGCTACGCCGAGTGCGAACCAAAGAGTTCGCTGCGGGTTCGTGGAAGGAGGCGCATCCAGCCACAACGAGTCACCTGCGACATCTTCGCGAAGCGGCGCAGCCGCGGCGCCGACACCGATCAACGGGTCTTCCTGCACCGCCGATGAAAGTCGCTCTTGCAAGGCGTCCAATTCGCCAGCGCTCGGGGCATGGGAATCGGCCCATTGCCGCAGCGCTTCATCCATTTGTTTGTCGACAGGGTCGCTCATGGCGATAGGTACTTGTGGAGTTTCTTTTTCAGTTGTTTGCGCGCTTGATGAACGCGCCAATAAATCGTGGCGGTGGAACAGCCTTCGACACGAGCCGCTTCTTTGGTGTCCATCTTATCAATGGTGACTCGCACCAACGCTCCGCGGAGTTGAGGGGAAAGAGCCGCCATGCCCTCTTCGATTTGCGTCGCCAATTCACTCGTCAGGTATTGATCTTGGGGGCCTTCGTCGCCTGAGCGACTTAGTTCGACCGCTTCGGCGCTAGTCGTGACCGGGTTGCGTTGTGCTCGCCTTAGGTAGCTGTAGGTTGTGTTGACCGCGATTCGATGAAGCCAGGTGCCAAACTGCGACTGCCCTTCAAAACGGTGCAGGTTGCGAAAGGCCTTCAGGAAGGTCTCCTGAGTCAGGTCATCGGCGGTAGCGGCGTTCATGACCATGGGATAAACGGTGGCTCGAACTCGTTCGATATGTCGACGCGCCAACTCATCGAGCACGGCACGATCGCCGGTCGAGAGGAAATGATCAATCAGTGCTTGGTCGTCTTGGTCGGCTGGCACTTCGGTGTCTGCTCGAACGGTCTCTCAGAAGGAAGAATAGCGGTTTCAAAGTCGTGGGTTTTCAGATTGCCGGAGGGCCGTTCGACGTGCCTTGGGAACGGTCGTTCACCGAGGGGAGCCGATTGTCTTTGGGGCTGTATCGCAGCCAGTGTTCGCATGGAAAAGCTGGCAGCCATCGGGCCGGAACGACCGCAGTATATTGGACGCCGGTGGAGTGAGTTTCTTGGCGATTTTCGCCGTATCTGCGTCGGCACACTAGCTGCCAACTGCAGTTTTTGGGGGCCTGCGGTCTGAATGCCACCCGCGGAGAAGGTCGTGCTCGCGATGTAAGTCCTTGTTCAATAAGATCTTGGGCGCGGTCTCGACGAAATCCGGGTGTGGTTCCTGGGCTAGCCGCGTAGGTAGCGTTCCCCTCGTTTTTCCCGGGCTCGTTTTCGAAACACTTCTGCCGGAATGCTGGATCGCTCCAGGTTAAGGAAGCTCACCGTCGGCATTCCAAAACCGAGATCGATGGCGGCTTCGGTGAAGCCTTTACCGTACAAATACAGGCTCTCGATGGGGAGCTTGTCGATGTGCTGGAAGACGGCGTCGGTGAATTCCTTGCCGCCGACGGTCCCTTCCAGCCGCAGCCGCTCGAGCTGTTTGAGATTGGCCAACGGGGCAACGTCAGCGTCGGTCAGACCGGTCTCGTAAAGCACAAGTCGATCAAGTGTTGTCAGCCGGCCGATTAGCTCCATCGTCTCGGGCGTGACTGGGACTTGGACGACGTAGAGCAAGCCGAGTCGGGACATCGCTTCAAGATGCTTGAAGCCTTCCTGGCCCCCTTTCCAATCTTTGCCAATCTCGACGCCGAACGTTCGTCCGCTGCGTGTGGAGATTGTGCCGACGCGGCCGCCCAGTTTACGGATCGCTTGGATTGCCTCGTCTTGCTGCTTGCGCTTGTCGACCGGCACGCGAGGGTAGAACTGCGCGAGCCGTTCGTGCTCCGGCGCCTTGTCGAGGAACTTGACCTGGGTTGTCGGACTTGCCTTAGCGACCAAGCCGTATCGTGCTGAGGAGTCGAGATAGAAGAACGAACTGCTGCGGTGATGGGGGTGGTGAACTGTCTTGAGTTTCCAATCGGGAAGGGAATAGAGGAATAGCTTGGTTGACGAGTCGATGTACGCCATGTCGCCATGGCGAACCGGTCTCGCCAGGCTGGAGTGGCCGGTCCAGTCGGTCACCCATTTCTGGTTGTCTTTCGGCTGTTTGTCGTCCGACGTTTGGTCGCCCTGCTGTTTGTTAGTCGCTGGCGGTTCGATGAAGTTGATGCCCTTGTACGTTGGAATCGCGATCTTGCCGCTCGCGTCGACGGCAAATATTTCCTGGACGAACGACTGGCGATGAAGCGTTGGAAAGATCCAAGGACATACCGATACCTCTAGCGTTGCCAAGTCGACAAGCAACGGACGACGATCGGGCGCGGGAGCTTCATGCGACGGAGTCTTGGTAACACGCCCGATCAGCCATTTCTGTTTGCCCTCGTCGCGTGGGTCTCGCCAACGACAGAGCCAATTCGGATCGAATGTTTGGTTGATCGTGTCGGCCGAGTCAGTCTTCTTGTCCGCGATACGGAGAATGCGAGGTGGTTGGGCGCTTTCTTCGCGGTATTCCAGCACCGCGATCCAGGCCCGAGGCAGCTGGTCTACCATTCGTTCAAATCCGAGAACAAGTATTCGGCCGGGACCGATTGGGCAGAAGTGGGGAAACCCGTCGTACGGCAGAAGGTTCTTCGTCTGGCTGTCGGGGGCGACTGCGTTGTCCTTCTTTTTCGCAGTTGCTCTCGGCCAATGGGCCACCTGTTGACCTTGCTCGTCGAGCAGGTAGATGCCGGTCAGGTTCGTCGCTACCCACAGGAACTGACCGTCCCAACTGGTTCGGGTGATGCGGTCGCCTTCTCGATCGCGTCGCAGTTGGCCATCCTCTTTGTAGCCGGCCGGCCACTGGGGAATTTCAAAGATCTTGCGCGGCGGTCCTTCAAGGTTTAGCAGTGCAATCTTCCGCCCAGAAACTAGGAAGTCGAAGCGGTTGTCACAGTTGACGAACCAGCGTGGCGATTCGTCGGAGGCACCTGGGATGCTGACCTCGCGCACCAGACTTGCGATTTGCGGTTTGCTCATCTGCGCCCGCGGATACCGTCTCTTGTCCTTCTCCGCTTCATCGGGAAGTGCCTTGAGGTAGTCGAGCGAGTCTTTGATTCGCTTACCCACCATGCGTAAGTCGGCCAGTGGGTCCCATTTCGGCAAGGGAGCGTAGGGCCGATAGCCCTCGGCGACGACGTACTCGTAGAGTTCCTTGGCGCGTCCGAACACCTCGTAGTGTTGCTGGATTGCCTCGGCTCTCTCTCCCGGCTTCCAACCCGAGCCGCCTGGTGAGGATCGCAGCCGGATGACGTCGCGCTCAAGAATTACCCGGCGGGCCAGGAAGATCAGGTCAGCGCGGCCGGTTTTTTCTAGTCGTGCCGCTAGTCGAGTGACTTCCTTGTCTGCGTGTTCGACGAGTTCCGGAACGTACCAGTGTTTGACAGGCAGCGGATCGAGGCGGCAGCGATAGCCGTTAACCGGAGCGGTTGTGAGCAGGTCGTACACGGTGTCGTAGTAACGACTCGAATCCGAGTGAGAGCCATCGACCATGTAGCCGTCAGAGACCCTGCCTCGCCAATGAAATACGGCCACCTTATGCAGGCTGTCGATTGCCGACCGCACGTTCCGCAGCATTCCTTCTTCCCAGGTTCGCACCCGCAGTGTGTAATAATTCTTTGCCGGCATGCCTTGGTTGTGGTATCGCTCGGCTCGCTTCAAGGAGCCGCCGGCGAAGTCCTCATCGAGCTTTCCAATCGCAGGATAGACGCGGCGAAAGAACTGGTGCAGCTCGTCTCGAATTTCTGGAGGGGGCGGTGAATGGAACCAGTGTTCAGAAATCTTCGCTTGGATCTCGGGCTTTTCCTTTCGCCACGGCTCCATGCCATGCATGCCTAGGTTGCGAGCCACGGTGGTGATAGCCTGCATCAGTTGGTCCGCTTCTTGAGGGCCGATTTGCTTGCGGCGCACGGCGACTTCGGTGTGTCGCTTCATCGATCGCCACAGTCGCGTGGCCAACACGTGCCACGGTTCACCGGTGTCGTCGAGCCCATATTGTTCAAACGCTTGATCGCGGCGAGACTCGTGCCGCATCATCTTGTAGTACTCGGTAACAAGGCCGATGGTCTGATTGCCGTCGCCCGGCTTCAGCAGAAGAGCCGCTTCGCGAAGTGCCACCGCGTGACCCCAGTAGCCTAGCGTGGCGAATTCATCGGCCCGGCGGGTGAGCAGCTGGAATTGTTTTTCTACGTTGGCTGCCCCGTTCCCGTTGGCCGCCTGCTCGGACTCCTGTGTGGCCAAACGGACACACGCCTGGGGTAGTTCTTGCGTGAGCAGTTTGGCCACAGCGGCCAGGGAAAGCCCCCGCTTGTCGAAGGACTCTTTGACGTCGGCTCCGTCGGTGATGCGGGCTTCGAGGTGAACGGTCGGTTCCGTGCGATCGTCCTTGCGACTGAAAACGAAGTCGCCCTCGATCAGCAGCGGGACAAGGCGATCGGCCACCGCATCGCCTGAGAGTGCCAGCTCTCGGCCGATCTCGCGGGCTTCGTCCAACTCCACCACGGCGATGCCGGGATAGGTGAGCAGTGTGTTTTCCAGCAGACGCGTGAAGCCGGCCTGATAGTGGTTCGGTTCGCGGGCGAAGTTCATGCAGAGAATCTTGGCCACGCAAACGATCTGACGTACGCCTTCGGGGAATCGGCGGCGGACTTCCCCAACTGTTGCTGCGATGTTTTCGCTTAGCCCTTCAAGCTGTTCGTCGTCGAGCTTCTTGGCAGCGTTTGCTCCCGGGTTGTTTCCGAGTGAAAACCGCTCGACGTGCAGGCGGGTGCCGTGTCGGCAGTCGGAAATCACGGCTTCCAAGTAGGCGTTGTTGCCTCTCGTTCGATTCCGCAAGAAGAGTAGGAGATCGGCCTTGAGAATGCGGCCAAGTTGCAGGCGACTCTCGGTCGTGGTTTTGCCACCGGCAGCCAGCTCAAGCTCACTCAGTACGGCATCGATTTCTTCGCGATCCACAAGTTCTAAATCACCGAGTTCTAGCTCGTCGAGTTTCAAGTCGCCGGCGGCGGCGTTGTCGTCCTCTTCTGGCTGCGAGAGCGCGACCGTTACCAAGTCGGTCAGGCCTGACTCAACCAGCGGTTTTGAGGCGATTACCGCCAATCGGCGAAAGGGCTGCTGCGCAGCGGGCGAGGGATCTGCGGCGTCGCTCGGCGCGCAGCACACGAGCAACAGGATAAGTAGGCCGAGCGTTGTTAGCTGCCGCGCGATACCCAATTCGCGATTCCCTGTTCTGCGCCGTGATGATGAATGATTCATGCTGACGGTCCCCTGCCCTGTCTCTTTCCGCCGTTCCCGTCTGGCCTAGCGTGCCCGCCTCCCGTATTTCAGGCAGCCCAGTATCGCATGGGGTGCCGATCGCCAACAACTGTTGGCTTCGAGGTCCGAGATTGTCTTCGAGCTAGATGTCGGCGCTCTATTAGACGCTGTGAGGATAGGATTCTTTGCCGTGGGGAGCAATTTCGGAAGGAAAATGGGAACACCGCGACAATTGCCTAGTTCTTTTGCAATGAAGTCTCTCTCGCCCGTTGTGGCATGGTCTCCTGACCGTGCCATTTGGCTGACCGAAGGTCTCCACCAGCCTTGAGCGATCGCAAGTTTGGAGACCTATGGCCACGTCCGTGCGCTGTAGTATGTCTACCTGTTGGTGCGGCGCACCCACCGTACGTTGAGGTGGTTGAGCCCGCGCCCCATGTCGTTTGCTCATTCGCAATGGTGGGTTCTTTTTGAAGATTGATTTTTGGGTGAAATTCGCTATAGTGGCGAGCGTGAATTAACGAATGCTTGATGTCGCTGAATGCTCCGCATTCAGCTCATGCTCTGCACGGAGTGTTCGGCGACAATAAACAGAAGACAACATAATTACCACGCGACGGTATCCGTCGGAGCTGGACAGGCAGTGACCTGTCGGTATTCGAGAGAGAGCCCGCGTTGATCTGGAAAATGGGTGCCAGGTCGACGCGGGCTTTTTTGTTGGGCGTAAACGGTTGAGGGACGGCCTGCCGACCGCCCCTCCTAGCTGACTGAAGGTCTTAGCCGCATGGAAAACACGAACCTACTTGGAGACCTGCGGTCGAATTCGTGGGCGGGTCAGGAGACCTGCCCACAACCGCATGGGCATGACACCCGAACCCCGCACTGGCAAAGCCAGTGGCACCCCAGGAGACACCATCTAACCGAACAACTGTTGAACATCGTGTGAACAAATATTGAACAGACTGTGAACAAGTAGCGAACTGCCGTGGAACAAATGTCGAACATTCTCGAAAAAACGGGGCTAAAACGACGCGATTCGTCGCTCGGCATGGAATATGCATTTTCCGGCAAGTCTGCAATGATAGATCGTCACCGACGATCGACGAGAGAACCCCGCCATAGCGAGCGACATGGAAGTAACGACCAACAACATCGGCCAGCCGAAGTACCTGACGCTGGCAATCCTTTTCGCGCTGGTTTACCCGACGCTGCTGACCTACGTCTACTTCGTCTACCTCATCGACGCCGAACGGAGTCTGCAACACCTGGTCTACGGCGGCGGCAAGATCCTGCAATTCGGCTTCCCGCTGTTTTGGGTCTGGGGCGTCGCCAAGAACCGACCGCGGCTGACGCGACCGTCGCGCGATGGACTTCTGCCTGGGCTACTCTTCGGACTGGTCGTGGCGGGTGGCATGTGGGCCCTTTATTACCTTTGGCTGGCACCAGCGGGAGTCATGGACGCGGCCGCAGGACCAGTCCGCGAGAAGGTCGCCAGCTTCGGCATCGACAACGTCTGGACCTACGCCGCCTTCGGGCTTTTCTACACGCTGGCCCATTCGCTGGCGGAAGAATACTACTGGCGGTGGTTCGTCTTCGCTCAGGCGACGCGCGTGATGAGCGTGCCGCTGGCGAACGTGGTCAGCAGCCTCGGCTTCACAGCCCATCATGTGATCCTGCTAGGAACGTTCTTCGGCTACGACAATCCGGTCAGCTGGATCTTCGCGGCGGCCATCGCGGTCGGCGGCAGCGTGTGGGCCTGGATGTATCACCGCTACGGGTCGCTCTATCCGGTTTGGCTCAGTCACGGCCTGGTCGATGCCGCGATCTTCTCGATCGGCTATCACATGGTCCGCGACCTGCTGGTCTGACGGATCGCGGCCGCGGCAAAAGCAGCGGGCAGGCTAGGTCGCAACGGACAGCACGAGCGCAAGAAAAAGTGCCGCTGCGCAGGCCATACGCACCGGCACTTGAAAATCTGTGGAGGAATAGCGGAGCCGCCTGGGCGGTCGTCGAATTAATCCCACCACCAGGCGTCTTGGTCAACCTTGGAGAGGTCGATATCGGCGTGGGCCTTGGCCGTCTTGCCCTTGTCGTCCTCGATCAGGTTATTCTCGTCGAGGGCCAGAGCGGGACGAATGTCGACACCGCCACCGATGGGCGTGATGTAACCGTTGCCCTTCTTCACGACGTTAACCACGGTCTCAACACGGGTCGGCGTGGCGTGGGTCTCGACGGGAAACTTCTCCTCGTCGCCGAAGACCGACATCTCCCAGCCAGCTTCGTGGTGAAGCTCTTGGGCCTGGATGTGGGCGGCGGCGATCGAGAGGTCGATCAGGTTACGCAGCTGGGCATAGACCGGCGAACGAGCGGCGATCTGGGGATACTTCTTCGTGAAGGCGTTGCAGTAGGCGAGGGCCGCACGATTGGTCTTTCGCGTGGCACTGCGGGAACCGTCGCCACCGACCGCTTCGAGAGCCGAAACGAGCTTCACGCCTTGGCCCACCATCTCCATGGCAAGACCGTCTTCGCTCACGCGAACGCACTCGTAGTCAGGCACGAAATAAAGCCGCTGCAGAGAGTTGGCTCCGCTCGAACCTGGACGGGACTTGCCGATGATGGTGGACATCTTCACGGGAGGAGCTTCCAGGCCGATCCCGATCAACTTCATGCGATAGTCGGCCTCGACCAACACCTGGGCGAAATGCGTATCGGCCGGCACGCCCATGACGGAGACAACCTGAAGCCCCAAGGCGTCACGCATTTTGCGAGCCATGGCGGGAACCTGGTCTGGGCTCTCCACGCTGGTGGTCCGCTGCACATCTTGCAGAGCGGCAAGGCCTTCGGTGGTCGGATCGATGGAACAACCGATCTGCTGGTCGACTGCCTTGCCAGGAGCAAAGGTCCGCAGGGCAACGATCAGGTCTTCGAGCTGAATCGTGGGCAAGCCACTCTCGATACCAACGACGCGACCGGACGGATCTTCGACCCAACCTTCGGCAGGACCGGCCAGAACAATGTCCTTGGTCTCGGGATAATAGAAGACATACTGCACGCGGGAGAGTCCGGCCAAGTGACGCATGGCTTCGGTCGGCTGCTTATTCTCAGCGAGCAGCTTGGCGACGGCCGCTTCAAGGCGATTGAGCGAAATCTTGCGGAGCTTGCAGAAGCGGACGATGTCGCGATCGAGCGCCGACTTAGCCTCCTTGAGCCGCAACTTGTGGAGTGTCCCGGACTCATCGAAACGACGAACGCTCATCACGCCGTCGGCGTCGATTCGCACGCCAGCGAAGGTGTTCTGGGCATACGCGGTCGACGCGGACCCCAGACTAATAGCAATGGCCCCTACAAGGAGCGCGGCAACGGGAAAGATTCGCGATACTTTATTCCGACCCATGGGCCACCTCTTCCTCAAAACTCGGCTGCTCGCGACCGGTCGGCCGCCGTGGCTGCCCGATCAAAATCCGGTACACGCCTCCATTGTTACGGCCAGAAGACGCGGACCAATGGAGGACGTGATGTGAACGAAATGACGGTGGATTCTGCTGCAATACGGCCGCCAACGGAGATGTCAGGACGAACCGCGAGGGCGCTGCAAAACCACACCCTCGATAATAATTGGGCAACCTGGGAAAGGCAAATAAACCGACGATTTTCGGCGGTAAAGCACGGGGATTTGGCCACAAACGGGCGGCAAATTCGGCCCGATTTCTCGGGCAGAGAGCCCAATTTGGGACCTGCCGAGCGGCTAGGCACAGCGGTTCTACGAGGCACCTTGGCCGGCAAATTGCCGGCGTGGCTGCTGTTGCTGCTGACGCGGAGCCTTCGGCGGAGGAGAGACCAGCGGCCGGCAATTGCCATCTCCCAACAGCTCTTTGGCACGCTCGATCAATTCGGCTCCCATCTCCACGCCCAGCTGGCACTCGCAGAGCACCTTGCGGCCGCTCGCCAGATGAATCGCCAACTCCACTGCCGAGTTGCCGGGGTATCTTCGCAAGATCTCGCGAAGCCGCTCCATTCCCTCCACTCCGTGCTGCTCTTCGTCAATACGGAATCGCAGGCCACGGGTATAGCGTCGGGCCGCTTCCGCCAACGGCAACAAATCGTTGACGATGATATTCGCCTCATCACTTCCTGCACGGCGATCGACCGCACCCCGAAGCAGCAGAATTGCATCGGGCTGAATAAGGTGCTCGAAGGATGCGAATTGTTCCGGCCAGGCGATGCAGCGCATTGCGCCCTGCTTATCTTCCAGGTCGAACATGGCGTAGCGTGTGTGCGTGCTTCCCGGACGAGGGTTGCGGGTATTCGAGTACTTGATCGAGCTCAACACGCCGCCGATGACGACCTCATCGCGAGTCGGCACGCTGGCAATTTCCGTCGTGCGGTGCGAGCAGAATTGCGAGAGCGTCGACTCGTGCTCATCCAGCGGATGATTTGCCAGGTAGTAGCCGAGTACCTCCTTCTCGTTGGCGAGCAGCTCGCGCTCTTCCCAATCGGGCACATCGGGCAGGCCCATGTCTGCGGCGGCCTCGACTTCCTCTTCATCGTCAAAGGCGTCGAAGAAGTTCCCCTGACCAGAGCGTCGGTCGGCGGCGTGCGCAGCACCCGCCTGCAAGGCCCGGTCAATTGCAGCGTAAACTTGCGATCGCTTGGCCCCCATCGAGTCGAAGGCGCCGGCTTTGACCAGCGTTTCAATCGTGCCGCGGCTGACCTGCTGCGACTCAACCCGTTCGCAGAAGTCGAAGATATCGCGGAAGGGGCCGCCAGATTCGCGAGCCCGGACAATCTCGGCCGCCGCTGCATCACCGCAACCTTTGATTGCAGAGAGGGCGAAGAGAACGCGGCCGCTACCACCTTCGATGCGAGCCTTGCTCTTGCCGTTAACGCTGGCCGCTCCATTCGAGTTCGTGCCATTCGATTCCGCAGCACCGTTTCCGTCAGCGGCTGCAGTCGCTTCTGCGTTGTCGAGAGTATCTTCCGCCTTCTCGACCGCGAAGTCGACCAGCGAGTAATTCACGTCGGGTGGAGCAACCTCGATATCCATCCGCTTGCAATCTTCCAGATGTTCGACCAGGGCGTCCTTCTTCTTGAAGTTGCGGCCGGCGATATCGCCCGAGAGCAGGGCTGCCATGAATTCCAACGGGAAGTGTGCCTTCAGGTAAGCGGTTTGATACGCGATCAAGGCGTAGGCCGTGGAGTGGCTTTTGTTGAAGCCGTAACCGGCGAACTTCTCAATCATGCTGAAGAGTTCAGCGGCCTCCTTCTTGTCCAGACCCTGGCTAGCAGCCCCCTCGATGAATTGTTCCTGGTACTTGGCGATGATGGGCAGCTTCTTCTTGCTGATCGCCTTAATGCAGGTATACGCATTGGAGAGTTCGATATTCCCCAGCCGGTTCAGAATCCGCATGACCTGTTCCTGGTAGACCATAACACCATTGGTCTCTTCCAGGATGTCCTCGGTCACCGGGTGGGGATAAACCGCCTTGCGGCGACCATGCTTCACCGCCACGTAGTCGTCGACCATGCCGCCTTCGAGCGGACCAGGTCGATAAAGGGCCGCCGTGGCGATGATGTCGCGGAAATGATCCGGCTTCATCTTCTGCAGCAGGTCGCGAATACCGCCACTTTCCAGCTGGAAGATACCCTTCGTCTCGCCGCGGCAGAGCAATGCGTAGGTCTCTTCGTCGTCGAGCGGGAAGTCGTGCGGGTCGATCTTCTCACCCGTCGTCTGCTCGATCAGATCGACCGCCTTGGAGAGAATCGTCAGGTTGCGCAGCCCGAGGAAGTCCATCTTCAAGAGGCCCGCCGCCTCGACTTCGTTCATCGCCCATTGCGTGATGACGTCGGTCTTGCCGGGCACTCGTCCCAAGGGGACGTATTCCGTCAGCGGCTTATCTCCAATAACGACCGCCGCCGCGTGCGTACCGACATTGCGGGCCAGGCCTTCGATGTTCTGTGCGAGGTCGAGAAGCTCCCGGACTTCGGCGTCGTTCTCATAGGCCGCGTTCAGCTCCGCACTCTCTTCAATGGCCTGCTTGAGCGAAATCCCCAGCACGTCGGGGACCATGGCCACGATCGAGTCGACGCGCGGAATCGCCAGGCTCATCGCCCGCCCGACGTCGCGAATGGCGGCCCGAGCGGCGAGCGTCCCGAAGGTACCGATCTGTGCCACGTTGGCCTCGCCGTAGCGATCCTTCACGTAGCGAATCACGTCGCCGCGGCGATCCTTGCAGAAGTCGATATCGATATCGGGGGCTTCCAGCCGGCTCTCGTCCAGGAATCGCTCGAAGAGCAGGTCGTACCGCAGCGGGCAGACGTGGCTCAGGTAGAGGGCGTAGCAGACCAAGGAGCCCACGCCAGATCCACGAGCCGTGGTCGGGATGTCGAGCTCGCGGGCATAGCGTACGAAGTCCCAGACGATGAGGAAGTAGTTGGGGAAGCCGAGCTTGTTGATGACGCCCAGCTCGCGGTCGAGTCGCGCGATGACTTCTTCCGAGAGCTCGCCGTCGACCATCCGGTCGTCGTCTTTCTTGTAGCGATCCTTGAGCCCTTCAATGCAGAGCTCGCGCAGGTAACCTCCCGCGGTCTGTTCTTCCTTGAGCGGATAGGTCGGGAAGTGACGCTTGCCAAGCTCCAGGTCGATGTCGACCGTGTCAGCAATTTCTTGACTCCGGCGGACCGCATCCTGGTGATCCGCAAATTGCTGATACATTTCCTCCGGACTCTTCAGGTAGAACTGGTCGTTCTCCATCTTCATCCGGTTGGCGTCGGTCCGATACTTGCCCGTATTAATACAGAGCAGGATGTCTTGGGCTTCGGCGTCCTCTTGCCGCACGTAGTGCGTATCGCAGGTGGCAACGGTCGGCAGCCCCATCGTCTTCGCGACTTCCAAAGCACCTTCCATCGCGGTCTGCTGAATCTGTAGCCCGTTGTTCTGGATCTCAATGAAGTAGCGGTCGCCATAGACTCCCTGGAACCAGGCGGCGATTTCCTTGACTTCTTCCAGGTCTTGCGAAGTTCCACCGCCGGCCAGGATTCGCCGATTCAATTCACTCGAGACGCAGCCCGAGAGGCAGATGACCCCTTCGCTATATTGCTCCAAAAGCTCGCGGTCGATTCGCGGCTTCACGTAGAAGCCTTCCAGATACGCGGCCGAGGCCATGCGGATCAGGTTCTTGAAGCCTTCACGATTCTGTGCGAGCAGAGTGAGGTGGTAGCTGCTCTGCCGCGTGGCGCCGATCTGTTGTTTCTCATGCCGACTACCGGGCGCGACGTAAGCCTCGTAGCCGAGCACCGGATTGATCTCGGCCGCCTTGGCCTTCTGGTAGAAGTCGATCGCCCCGTGCAGGTTGCCGTGGTCGGTCAGGGCCAGCGAATTCATGCCCAGCTCTTTGGCCCGATCGATCAGGGCGCCGGTCTTGGCGGCACCATCGAGCAGGCTGTAGTGGCTATGGCAGTGCAGATGTGTGAAGGGTTGTTGGCTCATCGTGCCGCGTGACCTGATCGGTCCCGTCCAAGATCGTCCTGGTTATCGTCCGTGCAAGCTGTCATTTTACCGGTTACTGCCGGGGTCTCAATGAGGTGCCCCGCAGGCCTTTGTTTTGCGAGGTTTGCGTCGCGGAGCGTGTGAAAATGTTCCGGTTGTGTTCAAGGAATGTTCCACCGTTGTTCGGCGGATGTTCGAGGGTTTTTGACGGGTGTTCGATGTTTGTTCGGGTTTTGTTTTCTTGCATCGGGAGGGCGAGGCTCCTGCCGAGCCGTAGTGGCGATGTGAGTGGACGTCGCATTGAGCACTGGCAAAGCCAGTGGCACCCAAGAAATAACCCGAAACGTAAGTGAGGGGCACAACCAGTTCGTGTTCATCTCGCCGCATTTCCAATATGTCTTGATGTCTTTTGTGACAAACATTCATTGGCTGTCGCCTCAACGTGTTTTGGTTGTGCCCCTCACTCACGTTTCGGGTTATGGTTCAATGGATCGGCCATAAAAAAAGCCCGCGTCGACCTGGCACCTTGGATCCAGATCAACGCGGGCTCTCTCGAATACCGACAGGTCACTGCCTGTCCAGCTCCGACGGATACCGTCGCGTGGTAATTATGTTGTCTTCTACTTATTGGGTGCCACTGGCTTCGCCAGTGTTGATCGAGATTTGGATTCTTCTGCAGCTGCCGCCTTGCGCTCGGCTGACGTCTTCACGTCGTTTAGTCGTGTCCCTCACTTACGTTTCGGGTTAGTAGCATGTAGGGCACGCTGTGCGTGCGGGGACAGGCGTGACTGTCTTGCAGTGGTTCCTTTCATAGATGGTCCTTTCCCGGGTTCCGTCAGGCACAGCCTGACCTACAGGGCTGACCGACCCGCCCGATTCGCCATTCAAGGCAGTCGTGCTCAGTTGTTCGTCAGGCACAGCCTAATCTACGGCTTGAGCTGAATGCGGAGCATTCAGCGACATTAAGCATTCGTTAATTCGCTTTCGCCACTATAGCGAATTTCACCCAAAAATCAATCTTCAAAAAGAACCCATGCTTGCACGATTGAGGTCGCCTCGGTGTGCGGCAGACCGCATTTCGTTTAGACGGCGGTCAACTCGGCAAACTCTTCCTCGCTCACTGCCGCGAGTGCGATCGCCATCGGCAGTTCTTTGTCGTCGTGCCGAAAGGCGATCGTGGCGTAGCCTCAGTCACGTTTCCAGTAAGCGATGCGGATTGCCCCCGTTGCTTCGGCCAAGGGATCGTCCTCCCAGGTTCCTTCGCCCGTAGGTTTTCCCCATTCGGCGGTCACCTGCTCGACGAGCCCCAGATACTCGGCCTGAAACTCTTCGCCGATCCGCTCCATCTCTTCGTAGAGGTTGTCATCGTCGTCATCGGAAAAAGCGAGTGACGTGCGGACGTACTCGTCAGCCACATCGGGGGTCGATTTGAGTAGTCGTTCGAGTGTCTCGACAACATTGTTTTCCATGATCGATCTGAGCTCCGGAGATGTGTTTTAATGTCCTTCTTCGGGTGCGAGGTGTTTCACGACGTCGGGTGCCTTGAGTTCGGCCGTTCGGCCAGAAGTTATTCCTCGCCGGACTCGCAATTCGCTCGAAGAAACCGAGCCAGTTCTCCGTCCGGGTCGTACGAAATGACGTAGTCCAAAGGCGTTTCGCCGGACTGGTCTGCTGCCAACGGATTCGCGCCAGCGTTGACGAGGATTCTAATGGTCTCGCTGACGCTGTGGGGATTGCGACAGGCGTAGTGCAGTGGTGTCTGGCCGTCGGCGGTCACCGCGTGAACGTCGGCACCGTTCTCTAGCAGCACCTCGACACACTGCGAACGATTCATGCTGGCGGCCATGTGCAGCAGACGGACGCCATCTCCGGGATCCGCATCGGGGTCGATACGGTCATCGAGCAGTCTTGCTAGTTGCTGTGGCTCGCCCTGATTGATCGCGGTGGTCATCTTTGCACGTTCCGCAAGTGACGGAGCGCGTAAGGCGGGAGTGGGCGGACTGCCTGACTCACCAGAGCAGCCCGCCGTCAGGAGTCCGCAGCCAAGGGTCAAGCACGCAACTACGATTCGTGAGTGTCGTGAAGCCACTGAGAAATGCCCCTCGGATGAATGCCTGTAGTTCGTTGTCGTTTCGAGTTGGGAGCCTGCCCTCGTGAAGTTCCCCTACACGTACGACGACTTCAAGAAACCGCGGCGGCGGATGGAGCTATATCGCTCCAGGGCGTCTTCAATGATGGGTAGCGCGGCGGCGGCGGGCTGGAACTCTTCCACTTCGACTGCCTTGCCCTCCAGCATCTTGTAGTCCTGGAAGAATCGCCTGAGCAAAGCCAAGCGATGTGGCGGCAGTTCGCTCGCCTCGCGGAAGCTGTTGTACTCTGGGTCGTCGACCGCGACCGCGAGAATCTTGTGATCCGCTTTGCCGCCGTCGAGCATTGTCATCACGCCAATCGTGCGGGCGTTGACCAAGGTCAGCGGTGCCACCGGTTCTTGGCAAAGAATCAACACGTCCAACGGATCGTCGTCTTCGGCAAACGTCTGCGGAATGAAACCGTAGTTGGCCGGATAGTGCACGGCCGAGTAGAGAACCCGATCGACGCGGAGCAGACCGGTCGTCTTGTCGAGTTCGTATTTGACTTTGGAGCCGGTCGGAATTTCTACCACGCCGACAAATTCTTCGGGTAGATTCTCGCCGGGGGTAACATCATGCCATGTGTGGGTCATGCTCTGTCCTGTCGATGGCCGCGGTTCTGCGGCGGTGGGGGGCTATATCTTCTTTAGGCAAGCGTAGGTCAAACAACCGAAGCAGAAGCGACCGTGGTCTCGCGGCGGCCGCTTGACGCGGCTGCCCAAAGTCACAGGTGCGTAGTGTGCTGGGAGGGAGTCGGTTGCTCAGGTCGTCGATGTCCGTATCGACCGTTTCCTGTCTCATGCACGCATTCTCGCTCCCCGGCGGCTATTGGACAAGCGGTGCTCCTGCCGGGGGGATGCTGGGGAGAATGGGCAGCCGGTGCCGCATGTTGGGCCGCGGAGCTGGAGAGCGCGAGCGGTCGGAGGCGGAGTCGCGAATGTGGCATTGCTTGCGAATGCCACTGGTAGCTCGCCCGCCAGTGCTGTCTGGCAAGAAGCCCTATCCTGTCCCCCTACGACTCGTAACGCATCAAGATTTCGTCTGGCTCCAGGCCGGCGATCGAGGTGAAGCCGCCATCGATGATCTTCTCGCCCAGCTTGGTGATTGCACGGAAGTAGCGATCGCTTGGCAGCTGTCCGGTGATTCGCATCTGTAGATCCTGGCAGGCGACATCGGCGGCCGTGCGAACGACTTCGTCGTCGCTGCTGGCCCCGTACAGACTCGTGCAGAGCATGGTCAACAGGTTCTGCACCTGCAAGGACATCGTCGCCATACGGCATTGGCGATCGGCCAGGGCGAGTTGGTACTTGCTCATCGTGCCGGAGATCTCGAGCGGCATCTTCTGCAGTCGCTCGCCGGCGAACTCGGCGTGGCGCCGTAGACCCGCCGGCATGCCTGCGGGCAGTTCGACCTTGGTACCGAAGGAGAGTTTGCGACCGAGCACCCATTTCGCATAAGGAACGACCGCACCCTTGAGTGCCCAAGCGTGCGCCGGGTTGAGCGGGTTGGGTTTTTTGATGCCGGCCGCCTGGAGGGCTTTGCCGATCGGCTCGAAGTATTCCTTGCCGTGTTGTTTGACGAGCGACTTGAAGAAGCCCATCGCCAGCATCTCCCCTTCCCCTTCGTAGATGCAGGGGGCGAGAAACTCGTGAACGTTGTCGCCGAGCAGGTGGCCGTGCAGGAACGATCGCCCGCCGTGCGTCTTCATCAGCAGTTCGATGGCCGCTTCTTTTTGCGACTCGCTGCCAAAAATCTTGGCCACGATGCATTCCATTTCGCCGCGATAGCCTTGGTCGATCAAGCCGGCGCACCAACGCACGAGTGCATCGCTGGAGACGATCAGCCCGGCCATCTTGCCGAGTCGGGCGCGGACCAACTCGCGGGTGGAAATCGTTTCGCCATAGGTGCGGCGGAACTTGGCCCAGGGGATCATGCTGGCCATCATCAGCCGCATCGTGCCGGCGGCGTTGGCACAGAGCGCCACGCGGCCGAGGTTGAGCCCGTGATAGGCGATGGTTAGTCCGTCACCACGTGGCGGCGTGAGCAAGTTCTCGGCCGGCACGCGGAAGTCGCGGAAGATAATGCCGACGTTGTGTGTGTGCTTGAGCGCCCACAGGCCGTAACGTTTGAGTTGGAAGTTGTCGTTCTCTTCGGCCGGCAGATCGACGATGAGCACGGCCGGTTTGTCTTCGATCAGGCAGACCAGGCCGACGGTGCGACCCGGCTGAATGTTGGTGATGAACAGCTTCTCGCCGTTGACGACGAAGGAGTCCCCGTCGCGGACGGCGGTCGTGCGGAGCGCGGTCAGGTCGGAGCCGGCACATGGCTCGGTCAGCGCGAAGCCGGAGAGGCGAGCGCCGCTGGCTAGGTCGGGCAGGAAGCGTTCCTTCTGTTCGGCGGTGCCAAAGGTTCGCACCGGATCGACCGCCCCGATACAGCCATGCACGCTGGCCAGGCCGGCGGTGGTCGGATCGATCATGGCGACTTCGGTGAGGAACGGCGCGAAAGCGGCGAAGGGAGCGCCGGAACCGCCGTACTGCTTGTCGACAAGCATGCCCCAGTAGCCGGTTTCGGCCAGCTCAGCGAGCACGTCTTTGCCGATCTTGTTGTTCTCGTCGAGCAGCGTCTTCTCGCGCTTGCGACGGCCGAGCACTTCGAGGGCCGCGTCCATCTTGCTACGCAATTCGGGGGCGACGGTCGGCTCGGCGCTGGTGAACAAGTCGATCGGCAGCGGGCGATCCCAGACCGCGCGATGCGCTGGGCTGTTGACCGTTTGGTACTGCGCCGCGAACAGGGCCTCGACCTGATCGTCGGCCGTGTCGATGACGCCGGTACGACGTGCTTCGTCGGCACTCTTGCCGCCCAGCTCGAGAGCGGTTTCGGCGAACGATTTGGCATCGACGTTGTCAGGGGTCGCGTTGTCTGTGGCGGGAGCGGACGGCGTGTCGGAGTGCGGCTCGGTCATGGCGGCGTTCCTGGTGAGTGAGATGGCTGGGCGGAGCGCGACGGCGCGGCAACCAAAGCGGCGGCGCGGAGGTGCCCTATCTTCGTCTTCGACATGGCCGTGGGGCCTGCGTTAATTATTGCCGCGTGTGACGATTATGCGTACAGCGATTCGATCTCGCTCGTAAAATTCTCGGCGATCACGTGGCGGCGAAGTTTGAGCGTGGGCGTCAGTTCGCCCCGGTCGATGGAGAATTCTCGCGGCAGCAGCGCGAAGTTGCCAATTTGTTCATAGTCGGACAGACCGGCCAGGCGTGAGGCAATCGCTTGTTCGACGGTTTCCCGCGCCGCCTCGCCCGCCAGGTCCAGCTCGTTCACTTCAAGGCCGAGGGCCTTGGCCAGTTGGCCGTCGTTCGGCACCACCAGGGCGACCAAGTACTTTTGGTCGTCGCCGATCACCATCGCCTGGTCGATCAAAGGGTCCGCAGTCAGCAGCGACTCGATCGCCACCGGGGCCACGTTCTTGCCAGCGGCGGTGACGATGATCTCTTTCTTGCGTCCGCTTATGGTGAGATACCCGTCGGCGTCGAGATGGCCCAGGTCGCCGGTGTGGAACCAGCCATCTGCCATCACCGCGGCCGTCGCCTCTGGGCGATTGTAATAGCCTTGCATGAGGTAGTCGCCGCGGGTGAGCACCTCACCATCGGAGGCGATGTGAACTTCCACGCCGTCGATCGCTGGACCGACCGAGCCGATGCGATTGGAGGTCGGTGGGCAAACGCTGATCACGGGTGATGTTTCCGTCAGACCGTAACCTTCGACGAGTGTCACGTTCTGTCGCTCGAACCAGCGACCGACGTCGACCGGCAGTGCCGCCCCGCCGGTGCAGCAGATACGGATTCGCCCGCCGAGTAGTTCTGCCAGGGCTCCTTCGTCTTCGGCGGTGCCGGCTCCTTCGAGTGCCTGGTGCAGTTTGTCGAAGAAGTAGGGGACGCCGTTTAAGAGCGTCGGTTTCAACTCCTGGCAGTTGGCGACCACTTGTTCGCGACCCTCGGCGATGGCCAGCGTCGCCCCCGAGGCGATCCAGGTGTAGAGTCCGCAGGTTCGCTCGAAGACATGACTCCATGGCAAGAAGCTAAGCCGCAGATCGTCTCGCTCTGTTTCAAAGACGGCGTTGCTGGCCACGGCGTTGCCGACCAGGTTGCGGTGCGAGAGCATCACCCCCTTCGGTTCGCCGGTCGTGCCAGAGGTGTAAAGGATGGTGGCCGTGTCGTCGGGCTGTCCCTCTGCGGCCGCCACCTCCGTCGGTGTTTCGGCGGCGAGCGCGGACAGATGTTCGACCGGCCGGTTGGCGATCGACAGTGGACACGCGTCGTGCGAGGCGAGGCGCACGTCGGCGCTCAGCTCGGTCAGGTTGCCGGCGGCGGAAAGCTTGTTCGCCTGTTCTTCGCCAGAGAGGATGACGAGTCGCGACCCGCTGTCGACGATTTGAGCGACCATTTGATCGCCGCCGAGCGTGGTGTGTAGTGGAACGTGGATGGCGCCGCACTGCATGATCGCCAGGTCGACCACGATCCAGTCGCTGCGATTCTCGGCGATTTGTACAACGCGATCGCCTAGTGCGACGCCGAGTTGCCCATGCAGCAGGGCCGCGAGGCGGTGCACACGTTCGGCCAGCCTGTTCCAGGTGATGCCCTCGAACTCTCCATCGCGGCTCTCTAGAAGCGCAACTCGGTCGCCGTCTTTTGCGATTCGGTCGGCAAAGAGTTGAGGGATGGTCACGGGAACGTGGTACGCAAGCTGGGACGCACCTCGGGCTAGGCGGCGACTCAATGGGAAGCAGGCCACAAAGCACGGAACCGGGATGATGACAAGCAGCCAGTATCTCAGTAATGAGTTGAATTGAAGATTCTCGAGTCCCAAGGCGAGGCTCAAGGGCGTCATAAACGCGAACAGAACCAGCCACAGCAGGTAGATGGCTCTGCGGCGCTGGCACGTAACGCCCAGACGGGACAGTGCGTTGACGACGATCACCCACCAGAACGTCAGGGCGACAGAGATCCCGGTGGCATAGATTGGGAAATAGTGAAACCCCCCGCCGGCCTTGTGGACAGAAATACGGCACGTCGCAATGACGATCGCCATCATCGTGATCAGGGCGAGAATGTCGACGACAAAAAACCGACGTGGGTGTTTGCCGCGGCGTCCTGCACGCAGTAGAGGAAAGGCGACGATGCAGCCGAGCGATGACATTACGCTCGCCGACAATACCATCTGCAATACTTTGGTCAGCCACGCCAGGGTGGTATCTAGCGACATTCGCAGTATGCCCCCTACCCCACGCGTTCAAAAATCGTGGCGATGCCTTGGCCGACGCCGATGCACATCGTTGCCAGGCCGTACTTGGCGTCGCGATCGAGCATGGCATGCACGAGCGTCGTAGCGATGCGAGCGCCGCTCGCGCCGAGCGGGTGGCCGATGGCGATCGAGCCGCCACGGACGTTGACCTTTTCCGCATCGAGGCCGAGCATCTTGATGCAGGCGAGTGCTTGGGCGGCGAACGCTTCGTTCAGTTCCACCAGGTCGATGTCGTCGAGCGTGAGGCCGGCACGCTCGAGTGCTTTCTGCGTGGCCGGGACCGGGCCGGTTCCCATCACGCACGGATCGACGCCGACGACGGCCGACGAAACAACCCGCACCAGCGGTTTGAGGCCCAAACGTTCGGCGCTCTCACCCGACATGATCAACATCGCCGCGGCCCCGTCGTTGAGCGGCGAACTATTGCCCGCGGTGACCGTACCCAAACCTGGCATGAAGGCAGGCTTCAAGGCGGCCAGGGCTTCGGCACTGGCGTCAGCCCGCACGCATTGATCGGAATCAACGAGTACCCGCTCCCCCTCTTCGCTGAGCCCCCAGATCGGCACCATCTCGTTTTCAAATCCACCGGCGGCTTGCGTGGCGGCGGCCAGTTGATGACTTCGCAGCGCGAAGGCGTCTTGCTCTTCGCGCGAGATACCATTCGTTTGGGCGAGGAACTCGGCCGTGATTCCCATCATCAGCGCGCCCTTGCTGGTGCGGTGGAACAGCTTGGGGTTCAGGTCGAGCGAAGCGTCCATCGGAATGTGGTGCATGTGCTCCAGCCCGCCAACGATTTGCACATCTTCCGCGCCGGCGAGAATTGCGTGACTGGCCTGATTGACCGCCTGCAGGCTGCTACCGCAGAGGCGATTGATGGTCGCCCCGCCGGTGTGGCTAGGCAGGCCGGCCATCACGGCCACGTTGCGCGCGACGTTGAAACCCTGTTCGGCCTGCTGCTGCGTGTTGCCGAGGATGATGTCTTCGATCGCCTCGGGGTCGACGCCACTGCGGGCGATCAGCGCTTCGACCACTTCCACGGCCAGGTCGTCGCTGCGAACCTCGCGGAAGACACCGCGTTCCTTATGCGCCCGCCCGATCGGCGTTCGCACACAGTCGACAATCACGGCATCTTTCATGGTCGGTTATCTCCGCTGAGGAGTTGGGGGCTGATGTAGTTTGGGGGTCTTATTGGGTGCCATGCCCACGCTTGCGTGAGCGTTCCGTTGTGCGTCAGTTGGAGTCTCAGAGGATACCGCCGTGAGTTCGATGGGGCGTCAGGGGCTCGGGTTGGTCGAGAAACCAAAACGTTTCCCACTGTTCGACGATCTGCTTGTAGTTCTCGGACGTGAAAATAAGCTGTCGCGGATTCTTCGGCGCAAACGAAGGGATGAGATACACTCCCACTGGCAGCGCCGTCCCCTTGGTCTCTTGAGCCTGCGGCGATGGAACCGGCTGCGAGCCGAAATTGGGTGGTGCCAAAGTCGTCGTCGAGGGTGCGGCCGCTATTTCTGGTGTCGCTGGCGGAGGACCAAATATTGGTCGCGGTGATCGCGTCGCTGATGGTTCGGCTGCTAGTTCTGGTGTCGCAGACTCTATGTCGACGGCAGGTTCCGCGGAAGGCATCACGGAAGAGTCGTCTGCCGTCTTTGCAACCATCACTCGATTCGACTGCTCGACCAACGCTTTGATTTCAGCCAACGTGACCTGGGTCTCGGCTCGTTCTCGCTTGGCCGCTTCCAGGTTCTGGTGCACCCAAGCGAGCGATGCACCCCAGGCGGCGACGAGCGCGACAACCACCACAACGAGTCGTAGCGGCGAGCGACTTTCCATTGATGGGTTTTCCATAGTGAATTCCTTTGGCGAGGCACCAGTCGGATTATTCATCACTCATAAAACTTCTTGCCACTTTTGGCCAGGTTAAGCAGCATCTCGGTTGGTTGGTACCTGGGACCCAAGTCTTCAAACGGGGCGAGCATGGCCAGTAGCCGTTCGGGGCCCAGTTCGTCGCTGCCGAAGAACAGGCCGCCTTTGAACGGCGGATAGCCGATGCCGAAGATCAACGCCAGGTCGATGTCGCGAATGTCGCGAACCAGCCCGTCTTCGAGCACGCGGGTTGCCTCTAGCAACATCGGCAGAAACAGCCGCGAGCGCAAATCGGTGTTATTGAAATCGTTCTCTTCGGTCACCAGCGGGGCAAGGATCTCGTCGAACGCCGGGTCGGGCTGCGGCCGCTTCTTCTTGTTTTGATAGGAGTAGAAGCCGAGCCCGCTCTTCACGCCGAGGCGGCCGGCTTCGACCAGGGCAGGCAGGATCGTCGGTTCGATGACGCGATCGGGGAAAGCTTCCTTCATCACTGCCCCGGCATAGACGGCCGTGTCGAGTCCGACCACGTCGAACAGATTGAGCGGACCCATCGGCATGCCGAACTTGGTGGCCGCTTTGTCGATCGCTTTGGCCGAAGCACCTTCGGTCAACAGCTGCGCGGCCTCGCTCATGTACGGCAGCAACAGTCGATTGACCAAGAAGCCAGGTCCGTCGTTGACCACGATCGGCGACTTGCCGATCCGTTTGGCGTAGGCGACCAGGCTGGCGACTGTTTCGTCGCTTGTCTTCTCACCGCGAATCACTTCCACCAGCGGCATCTTTCGCACCGGGTTGAAGAAGTGCAGCCCGGCGAAGCGTTCCGGCCGCTTGAGGCCTTCGGCCAACTTGGTGATCGGAATCGTGGAGGTATTGCTGGTCAGGATGGCGTTGTCACCAAGTTGCGGTTCCAGTTCCGCGTACAGTTCCTTCTTGACCGATTCGCGTTCTACGACCGCTTCGATGATCAGATCGCAGGCGGCCGTTTCGCTGCGGGCGGTGGTGGCGTTGAGGAGCGGGGCGTACTCGACCGTTCGCTTGACGTCAGCCCCCTTCATCTTCTTGTTGTAGGAAACCTCTTCCAGGATGTTCTGCACGCCTGCCTGCAGGGCTTCGGTCGAAAGGTCGGTAATGGTGGCGGGAATTTTTCGTCGCACGGCGGCGGAGGCGATCCCCTGCCCCATGATGCCGGCTCCGAGGACTGCCACCGAATTGATCTCGCTGGTCGCCACATCGGCTTCCGCCAGACCGGTATCCTTCTTATTGCGATCGGTGAGGAAGAAGACGTTCAAGAGGGCGCGATTCACCTTCGAGCCGAACAGGCCGCCCATCGCTTCGGCTTCCATCTGGCAGGCGGTGTCGACATCTTCGCCCGCCGCGCCGAGCATGACTTCCAGCGCCGTGAGTGGTGCCGGGTAGAAGCCTTTGGTCTTCTGCTGGATGTAGCCACTGGCGGTGGCGCCGAGGAACGCCAGTTCGGTCTCGCTGATGTCGAGAGGCGAGTCGTATTGGATGCGGTCGACCAAGTAGGCTCCGCCTGCCTGCTCCGCACGAACGAGCCGAATCGCCGCCACGTCGAGGTCGTCGGAGGGGACCGCCTGCGTGGCCAGGCCCATCAGCACGGCGGCGTCGGCATCGATCGACTCGCCCCCGGTGACCATCTCGACCGCGTTGGAAAGTCCCACGATGCGGGGCGTGCGGGCCGAGCCACCCCAGCCAGGCATCAGGCCGAGTTTGACTTCGGGGAAGCCGAATTGCGTCTTGGGGTCGTCGGCCATCACGCGGCGGTCGCACCAGATTGCCAACTCCGCACCACCGCCGACGCAGATCCCGCCAATCGCGGCCACGGTTACGAAAGGTGTTTTGGAGAGTCGTTGGAATAAGGTCTGCCCGCGACGGCACATGGCCACGGTCTGTTCGGACTCAATGTCGAGCGAAGCGGCGAACTCGCGAAGGTCGGCCCCGGCGATGAACATTTTTGGTTTGCCGCTGCGGATGATCAGCCCGGCCAGGTCGTTGCGGTTCTCAATCGCCGTGAGATGCGTGTCGAGTTCATCGAGCACCGAGTTGGACAAGATGTTGGCTCCCTTGTCCGGCATATCGAGCGTCAGCGCGGCGATGTCGTCTTCGGGGAAAGAGAGAGTAATGGTCGCGGCGGCCATGGTCATGGCTCCGTTGGTTGGGCGAAGGGGATAGATTCAGCGGCCGCAGAGCGTCGCAGCGACAGCCGCCACAACGGATCGTGGAGGGCGCGCGTTGAGAGACCTGAGCACCGCGCCCTCATTGTTCCCCATGTGGCCAAGAATGGGAAGATGATTTTTGGGGGAGGAGCGTAGGCATGCTGTGCATGCGGGAACACAAGGTGGGCGTGGGTGCCACGGGTTCGTCTGGGAAAGAACTAGGCCGAAGGCCTTAGTCATCGTAGCCTAGGCCGAGCGAAGCGCTGGCCTAGGTAACACGATCGTTTCAAAGACGGTTTGGCTGAAAGCCATAGTCACGCCCGTAGTCCGTTCGTGAGCATGGCCTGCAGCCAAGCACGACAAGAAACAGGGAACCGCTACCTGGGGCGTTGCCCCAGGCTAAGGTGAAGTAGGCCTTCGGCCAAAAGGCGCCGTTGATGCGAGAGCTTAGCCGCTGCTACCGACTACATCTCTTTGATCGCCGCAACCAGGTCGAGCATCGCCTGCTTGCCGTCGCCGAAGAACATCAGGCAGTTGTCAGCCGCGAACAGCGGGTTGGGGATGCCGGCGAAACCGGGGCTCAGACTACGCTTCACCACGACCACGGTGCGGGCTTTGTCGACGTCGAGAATCGGCATGCCAGCGATCGGGCTATTCGGATCGGTGCGAGCGACCGGATTGACCACGTCGTTGGCACCAATCACCAGCACGACGTCGGTCTGAGCGAACGTCGGATTGACGACGTCCATCTCTTGGAGTTTTTCGTAGGGAACTTCCGCTTCGGCGAGCAGCACGTTCATGTGGCCCGGCATGCGGCCGGCGACCGGATGAATGGCGAACTCGAC
>CAYLRE010000010.1:0-39786 GCA_964385715.1 uncultured Planctomycetaceae bacterium | reverse complement strand
TCCGCGATCCGCTTGTACGCCGCGCGGCCTACCCCGAGGTCATGGACTTCCGCTCGACCGACGACCTGATTCGCTTGAACATGTTGCAGGCGAGTGCTTCGCAGTTGGGTGCCCCAACGCCGATGCCGGAGCTGGTCGTCGAAAACGACATGGCGGTGCGACTTCACGAGTCGCTGATCAACAACTTTGCTTCCACCCTTTACGCCGGTCGAACGCTCACCAGCGAAGAGGTCGAGAAGGAAAGCAAGAACTCCGCGTTCCTTAAGAACCTGCAGAAGAAACAAGAAGAGAAGCGCAAGGCCCGTGGCGAAGAGAAAGATCCGGCGGCCGATCAGCCGTGGGCCATCACCTTTGCCAAGCGTCACCCCGTGACCGTCGTCTTCCAAGACGGTGGCGTGCGATTCACGATTCGTGGAACGCGTTTCGAAGGAGACGGACCGGTGCAGGAACGAGCGATGAGCATCTGGGCCGTCTACAAGTTCGAACTGGCCGACAACCAAGGCCTCAAACTCGTGCTGCAAGAGTGGGACGTCGTGCCGACATCGGTCGAAAACGGCGGCCGCATCAAGCCGGCCGATGAGCCGCTTCGCCAGAAGCTCAAGACGCGGTTCGGCAAGCTGCTCAAGGATGTTGAACTCGATCCGCTGGAGATGCCGGGACAATTTGCCCGAGCCGGAAAGTTCGCCTACAAGAAAGTCTCTTCCGAAGGTGGCTGGTTCTCGCTCGCCTTGGATCAGATCCCAGGCACCGACTTCAATGCCGACCGTATGGCCCGGGCCCCGCAGGCCGACGCCGAGTCGGACAACGCCGAGGCAACGCAGGCCAACTAATCGCTGCAAGCAGCACGACGCTTCGCCAAAGGTCCCGGCACGTTCGCGAATCCTGACTCGCGATGCGCATCTCGCCTCGTCGCAAAGCTCCGCGCGCGGTAGAATAACGCCCGTCGACCTACTGCCTTGTATTGGGGTAGTGTCAGGTCGCTCTTTTGCCCACGGTCGCCGTAACCGTGAGTCTCCCCTAAGACAGAGAGTGTGACGCGAGCCATGGAAAATTACGTCGACATCACCTTCGATTGTTTACCCCTGCGCAGCGTTGGCCGGCTGGAAATCCCCATGGATGCCTCGCCCGTCTATCGCCAGCGATGTGAACGGGTGAAAGCGGCGATCGAGAAGCATGGTTCCCACAACACTTACTTCCTCTATAACGCCAAGTGCGTTTACCACCTGACGAACGATCCGGAGCTAGGCCGACTCGAGTTCAGCTTCGAGGGAATCTTGCTCACCGGTGACGACGATGCCAAGTCGGTGAGTGCCGATCTAGAGATCGAACTCGCTGGCGAAACCTGCGACTGGCTGACAGAACCGATCGTTCGCTGGTTCGAGGAAACGGTACAGCGCTCGGTGCTAGCGGAATTCGATCGCTATATTGCCGCTGGCGACCTGGAAAAAGCCCGCCAGCGAATTGAGAAATCGCAGGCCCAAAGCGACGAAGCGGGCGGCTTTGTCGGCATGTACTTGTAGACTGGCTGTGTCGCACCCCCGTGCCACTTCTGGGCACACGACTTCTCTCACCGGCAGCCCTTGCTAGCAACGACATCACCTTGCCGAAGGTATGGACCGTTAACACGCGCACGGTCACTGCGTCGTTCACCATGCGCGGATAATTGTCAATTTATCTGCCCGCGGCGCAATCGCCGCTGGCACTTCTAGTTACTGCATGTGGTGATAAATGGCCTGTATTTCTCGGGCTTTTCGCGCTGCGAAACAAGACAGGCAGGAACGGCAATTCAGGAAAGAATAAAAGAGTCTTCCGGTTAAGCGGATTCCTGAAAGTTTGCCGGTCGCGCTGACGATATCAAGTTTAACGATTATCGGTCAGCTTCTGCGCCGGCGGTCGCGGCATGGTTCAAGTCGCATTGAAGCGACTCACGAACCGGCCAACAAGAACAAGACATTTGATTCCGACCGCTACTCCGGGCAGGGTGCGGCCGAATTTATTACGCCAAAGACGCGAACGACGCGAACCTCACTAGGACCATAGATCGATGAGCCGAAAATATCACCGTCTCGTGGCTATGTTATTGTGTGCGAATGTGCTGATGACGGGCTGTGCCCCGCAGCAACCGATCTTCTTCGGGGAAGATGGGGATCTCTCGCACTACATTGACCATGCGACTGCGATCGAGCACCCGGACGTTGAGTCAGCCACGCTTGAAGAGGTGGAATCCGCCCAAGCACCGCTGACCCTTGAGAACGCCAACTTCGACGAGGCGTGGGATCTGACGCTCAAAGATGCAGTGCAATATGCACTGGCCAACAGCAAGGTAATCCGCCAGTTGGGCGGCACGTTCGCCGGCCGGGGTGACCCGACCTCGCCGAACACCGGCGTCACACCGACCTTCTTGCTCGACAACCCGGTGGCCGCGATGACCATCTATCGTCCGGCGCTGCAAGAATCGGCCAGCTTGGGAATCGTGCGAAGCAACTTTGCCTCTAGCAATGGTGTGGAAGCGGCCCTCTCCGAGTTCGACGCTCAACTCAATGCGTCCGTTACCTGGGAAAAGAACGATCGCCCACAGAACTTCGTGACGGGCAACCCGATCTTCCCGGCCACGTTGCAACAAGATGTCGGCTCGTTCCAAGCGGCTCTCTCCAAGACATCTGCCTACGGTACAACCTTTGCCGTGGCTAACACCACACGATACGACCAGACCTTTCCGCTCGGCGTACGATCGCTGGCGAGTGCCTGGACGACTGACTTTGAGTTTTCCGCCACGCATCCGTTCTTGCAAGGTGCCGGTTCGCAGTACAACCGCATCGCCGGTCCGTTCAATCCGACAACCGGTGTCGGCAGCTCGGCTATCGACGGTGTTGTCCTGTCGCGAATCGATGCCGACATCAGTGTCGCTGACTTTGAAGCCGCTGTTCGCGACTTCGTGGCCGACGTCGAATTGGCGTACTGGGAACTCTACTTCGGCTACCGCAACCTCGAAGCCCGCAAGGTCGGTCTAGAAAGTGCCTTGGCGACTTGGAAGCGAATTTACTCGCTCTACCGCAGTGGTCTCGCTGGCGGTGACGCGGCGGACGAAGCCCAAGCTCGCGAACAATACTTCCTGTTCCGCTCCCAAGCCGAACAGGCGAAAAGCGATCTGTTCACCGCCGAAAACCGCCTCCGCTACATCATGGGCCTATCGATCAGCGATGGTCGTCTGATTCGCCCGGCCGACGAACCGACCAGTGCCAAGGTGAGCTACGACTGGCACGACGTGCTGGGCGAAGCTCTGGCCCGCAGCGTCGAACTGCGACGCCAGAAGTGGCAGGTCAAGAAACGTGAACTGGAACACATCGCCGCCAAGAATCACTTGTTGCCGCGATTGGACGGTGTCGGCCTGTACCGCTTCCACGGTTACGGCGACCACCTGCATAGCCACGGTTCGGGGCTGTCGCGATTCGACAGTGCTTTCCAGACGCTCGGCGACGGTGACTTCCAAGAATGGGAACTCGGTTTGCGATTCAGCATGGCTCTTGGCTTCCGTGCGGAATTGTCGGCCGTTCGCCACACCGAATTACTCATGGCCCGCGACAAGGCGGTGCTGCGAGAGCAAGAGCTGGAACTTTCGCACCAGCTGGCCGACGCGATTCGCAACCTGGACGCCAATCATATTACCGCCCAGACGAACTTCAATCGGCGGGTCGCCGCTGCCAAGCAGGTCGACGCCATCGCCGCGAAGTACGAAGCAGGCACCGCCACGTTGGACCTACTATTGCAGGCTCAACGGCGACGAGCCGACTCGGAAGCGGCCTATTTCCGCTCCTTGGTCGACTACAACGAAGCGATTGCCGAACTCCATCTCCGCAAAGGTTCGCTGCTCGAGTATAATGGCGTCTTCCTCGCCGAAGGCCCCTGGCCTGGGAAAGCGTACTTCGATGCCAAGCGTCTAGCACGCCAACGTGACGCCGGCATGTATCTCGATTATGGCTTCACCCGACCGAAGGTCTTCAGTCGAGGTCCGATCGATCAGCACGCCGGAGCCAATCACGGTATCCAGGGACAGTACGACGGAGAAATGATTATCCCTGGCGGCGAACTGCCGGTCGAAGAAAACGTGGAGCAAGTGCCTCTGCCGAGTCAGCCGGAGTTCCTCGACACCGAAGGGCTACGAGGTGCTCAGCTGCAACGCAGCGCGGCCGTGCAACCGACGTCGTTCGTAGCACCGGCAGCGTCTGGACCGGCGACGAGTGCAGCGGCACCTGGTCAACCGGCTCCTAGCTTCCAGCAGACATTCCAAACGTCGCTAAAGTCCACTTCAAAATCGGGCCCTGCGTATGAACCTGTCGCGGATCACTCGTCTCGTTGAGTTGATCGGCCGGCTTCAGGCCGGTAGCGGACAGAATGCAGCCGCACTTGCCGAGGTCTGCGGTGTTAGTCGGCGGACGATTTTTCGAGACCTCGAGACGCTACGTGCGGCGGGCGTGCCGCTCCGGTTCGACGAAGAACTGGGCGAGTACCGAATTCCGTCGACGTACTTTCTGCCGCCGACGAACTTCAGTGTCGAAGAAGCCCTGGCGGTCATGGTCCTCTGCCACGAACTGGGCGACGACGCTCAGGTCCCCTTCTTTGCCGCCGCTCGCTCTGCGGCACTCAAACTCGAAAGTGGTCTCCCTTCGCGACTGCGCGAACATCTAAGCGAGATTACCGGCGCCATCAGCATGCGGCTCGACGCCACGACTCCCGCTGGCGAACAGAACCCGGTCTACAACCAACTGCTCGAGGCGATCGCCAAACGTAAGTGCGTGCGAATTTCGTATGCCAGTGCCTCTGACCAAGAAACATTGCAACTCAAGCTAAGCCCTTACCGGTTGTTGTTCAGTCGCCGCAGCTGGTACTGCATCGGGCGCTCGTCGATCCACCGTGAGACAAGAACCTTCAACGTGGCTCGGATCACGAAGCTGGAGATGCTCGACGACACCTACAAGATCCCGCGGGGCTTCTCGCTGAAGCGTTACCTGGGCAACGCCTGGCACCTCATTCCCGAGCCGGGGCCCGATTCTAAAGTACGTATTCGCTTCAAGAAGATGGTGGCCCAGAACGTTGCCGAAGTCGCCTGGCACGCCACACAGGAAACCAAGTTCAACGAAGATGGCAGCCTCGACTTCCGCGTCACGGTCTCGGGCATCAACGAAATTTCCTGGTGGATCTTGGGCTACGGTCCGCAGGCCGAAGTGCTTTCGCCGCCCAAACTCCGCCGCCTGGTCGCCCAGCGAGCGCGAGAAATGGCCGATCAGTACGATGGCGATGCGTAAACGGCTGGAACCGTGACGAGGTTTTTTGAAAGGATGATTTGACAGGATCACAGGATCGGACAGGATCGAAATCTGGCTCGATCTGGCGCCCCGGTCTGACTATCCTGGTATCCTATCGGACCCTCTTCCATTTCACGCAGCGGCGAGCGGCCATTCGGTCAAGAATTCCACATGGTCCACCAAGAAGAATTCACTCTGCAAACGTCCGGTCACCGCGACATGCACGATGTCACGCCTCAGGTGGCCAAGATCGTGGAACGATCGCAGATCTCAGCAGGCGTGGTCCACGTCTTCAACATTGGCAGCACGGCTTCGCTCGGAACGATCGAGTTCGAACCAGGGCTCGAATGCGATTTGCCGGACATTCTCGACAAGCTGATTCCACCCGGTCCGCACTACGGTCACGAACAGGCCTGGCGGGACGGCAATGGGCACTCTCATCTTCAGGCAACGACGCTGGGGCCCTCGCAGAGCGTGCCGGTAAAAAATGGCCGGCTCATGCTCGGCACCTGGCAGCAGATCTTCCATCTGGAGTGCGACATCAAGCCACGTTCTCGCGTGATCGTCGTCACCGTAATCGGCGAATAACGTTTTCCCCGCCCGGCGGCGCTGCCATCTGCCGAGACAGGGCCTACCCTACCGAGATACGGGGCGACTCTTATACTGGTCACAGGATCGGAGCATGTGTATCACGCCCGATTCAATCCGCCTCCTCCTGGAAACATGTGACCGATGAACCGTCGCGCCGTCATACAGCGATTGGAAAGTCTGCAGCGTGCCGGCATAACGCATCTGCCGATCCGTGAGCCAAGCCCGGCGGAAGTTGCGCCCGCGGAAGCCGAGGCTCCCATCGAGGCGACCAACAGAGAAGTAACATCTGCCCAGGTTGGGACGATTTCGGAAACAGCTGCGACGCAGGAGGCGGACATGTCCCCAACATCGAGAACCAAGAAGAGCGTTCAGGCTTCGCTCGACGTCATTCAGAAAGAGGTGGCTGGCTGCTCGCTCTGCTCCGAGCTAGCAAGCACGCGAACTCAAACCGTGTTCGGGGTCGGCAACCCGCGAGCCAAGCTCTGCTTCTTGGGCGAAGCGCCGGGGGCCGACGAGGACCGACTCGGCGAACCATTTGTCGGCCGTGCGGGCAAGCTCCTGACCGACATCATTCAAAACGGCATGGGCCTGTCGCGCGACGACGTTTACATCTTGAACATCCTCAAGTGTCGCCCGCCAGGAAATCGAAATCCAACGCCAGAAGAGTCGATGAACTGCCGCGGATTTTTGGATCGGCAGCTGGCCGAGATTCGGCCAAAGTTTCTCTGCTTGTTAGGCGCGGTCGCGGCGCACAATCTGCTCGATACACAAACGCCGATCGGACGTATGCGTGGCAATTGGTACGACTACAATGGGATCCGCGTGATGTGCACCTATCACCCGGCGTATCTGTTGCGCAATCCTCCCGCCAAGAAAGACACTTGGCAAGACATCCAGATGTTGATGGCGGAAATGGGATTGGAGCCACCGAAGAAGAAATGATCGCGGGCTGACACTCCTGCCCGTTTGCGTTCTAGCCATTCTTTCGCGGCCAAAGCGACTCCGTACCTAACGCCAAAGCGACTCTGGGCCTAACGGTTGCGTCCCCCTATAATTGAGTGTCTCGCGCGGCACCGCCCCCTGCTTTGGTCAATTCGGTTGCCCTGCTGCGGAAAATCGGTGCCGCCAGTGCAAAGCACGCGGCAGCCTTTGAGCGTCCTTCAATCGTGCCGTTCGGCACGTTTTACCGCGATTTGCTAGGCACCCGCGAGGCAACAGATGTTGCATTTCTAGGCGACTCCAGGCAAACTGAGGCCGCCTATTTCCACACTTGGCCGCGTTTTTATAGCCGCCCAGTTTTTATAGTTTACGGAGACCCCACCTTGTCGAGCGACGGTGCCCCTAAGACGTATGACAAACTTCAGCTGCTCAAGCTGATGCTCACCAGCCGCGAAGGTGATCGCCGCGAGGGCGTGCTGTTGCGCCAAAGCAAAGGCTGGTTCCATGTCGGTGGAATGGGACACGAATCGCTGGCCGCGATCGGCGATCTGATGGAGCCGGACGACTACATGTTCGGCTACTACCGCGACCGGGCCATCATGCTCGCCAAGGGTATGACCAACGAAGAGCTCGCCCGAGCCTACTTCGCCAAACGTGACACCAGTAGCGGCGGCCGCCAGATGCCAGGCCATTACTCCAGCCGCAAACACAACATCTGGAGTGTCTGCACGCCGACCGGTGGTTGCCTGCTGCCCGCCTGTGGTGCGGCCTGGGGAATGAAGCTCCAAGGCAAGAACAGCATCGTCGTCGGCTCGATTGGTGACGCTTCCTGCCGGCAAGGCGAATTTTACGAAGCAGTAGCCTTGGCCGTAGAACGTCAGCTGCCGATCGTGTTCGTCGTAGAAGACAATCGCTATGGCATCAGCAGCAACACCGACCATGTGAATCCGTTCCGCATGGGCATCTTCGACGACAAAATCGGCACGGTCATGATCGATGCCCGTCATCCCGATCGCGTGTTTGAAGCGGCGGTACCGGCCTTCGAGAAAGCTCGCTCTGGCGGCGGCCCGACCATTTTGCATTGCGAGATGGATCGCCTCTGCGACCATACTAGTAGCGACGACCAAAGAGTCTATCGTAGCGAAGAAGAGATCGCGGAAATGTTCACCCGCGATCCGATCGACGCTTTGGCGAACGACCTGATCGCCTCCGGCGAACTGACGGAAGCGAGCTGGGAAGAGCTGAAACAAGAAGTCGTCGAGCAAGTTGATCGAGATTACTTGGCCGCACAAGAGGCCGAAGACCCGAAGCCGGAAGAGGTGCTCGACCATCTCTACGGTCCCATGCCCTCGCCGGAACCGCCTCCGATCGAAGGTGGCAAGCCGTGGCGCATTGTCGACGCACTCAACGCCACCTTCCGTCATGGCCTGGAGACCGATGACCGTTACGTCTTCTTCGGCCAAGATATTGAGGATCCCAAGGGAGGCGTGTTCGGCCTGACCAAAGGTCTCTCCGCTTCCTTCCCAGAGCGGGTCTTCAACTCGCCATTGGCCGAAGCGACCATCTGCGGCGTCGCCTGCGGAATGGCCTGCTACGGAATGCACGCCATCTTTGAACTTCAGTTCGTCGATTTTGTCGGGGCCGGCTGGAATCAAATCGCTCAGAACATCGCCACCGTTCGCTGGCGTTCGTTCGACGACTGGCCCTGCCCGACCGTCATCTACGCCCCTTACGGAGCCTACCTGCCGGGCGGATCGTTGTGGCACAGCCAGGCCAACGAGGCCCTGTTCGCGCACGTACCCGGCTTGCGAGTCGTGATTCCCACGACGCCCGAGGACGCCTCGGGGCTGATGTGGACCGCCATGCGGGCAGAAGACCCAACGATCTTCTTGATTCCCAAGCACCGCTTCCGACAACAGCTGGAAGTGCCTGCGAACGTGGAACCGATCCCGTTCGGCAAGGCAGCCGTGCGGCGTGAAGGTGAAGATGTCACGCTGGTCACCTGGGGCAACTGCATCGAACTCGCCAACGAGGTGGCCGACCAATTGGCGGCCGAGTGTTCGATCGAAATCATCGACCTGCGGACCATCGTTCCGTGGGATCGAGAGACGGTCTGTGCGTCGCTCGAAAAGACCGGGCGATTGGTCGTCGTGCAAGAAGACGCCCAAAGTTGCAGCGTCGGTCAGATGATCCTCAGCGAGGTGACCGGCAGTCAAGAAAGTTTCGAGAGCTTCATCAGTGCTCCGCAACTTGTCTCGCGAGCCGATGTCCACATCGGCTTCAATCCGATATACGAATACGCGGCGTTGCCTTCGACAGAAGACGTCGCCGCCGCGGTGCGTCGCACCATGGAAGACTAGGCGAATCGCCGCCAAAGTCCGTTCCGCAGCCCACCGCCTGCCAACGTTTAGGAGAAGATAGTTTTATGCCCCAGGTATCGGTTCGTATTCCACAATTGGGCGAAGGCCTACAAGAAGCGCTGTTGGTTGAATTCCTCAAGCAGCCGGGTGACGCGGTGCGCCGCGATGAGCCGCTCTATACCATGGAGACCGACAAAGCGGTCACCGAGGTCGAGTCGCCTTACGACGGCACACTGGTCGATTGGACGGCGGCGGCCGGCACGGTGCAAAAGGTCGGGGCCGAAATCGCCAAGATGGAAGTCGCCGAGGGCGTTGAAGAAATGGCCGCCGGTCATGGACCGCCAGCACCAGCCGCTCCTAGTACTCCGGCAGCGCCAGCAACTCCTGCGCCCGCCAAGCCAGCCGCGGCCAAACCGGCCCGCGCTCGCGGCATTCCTCCTCGCACGCGGAAGTACCTGCGAGAGAAGGGCCTGCTCGACGTGGCCGATCAAATTCCTTCCAAGTCGAACAAGTTGATGCCGGAAGATGTCGACGCCTTCATCGCGGCTGGCGGTGCAGCTTCTGGCGGAGCGGCGACGGCGGCAGGACCGGTCGAAACCGACACCTATCGCGAAGCCCCACTTCCGCAAACGCAACAGACGCTTAACTTCCGTTTGGTTCGTGGCGCCCAGGTCTGCGTGCCGGTGACGATCTCGGCCGAAGTCGATTGGACACAGATCGCGGCGGCTCGCGCGGCGGCGAAAGAGGCACAAGGCGACGCAGCCCCTTCGGCGCTCGCGATGCTACTCTCCTGCGTTGCCAAAGCGATGGGCGAGCATCCCAAGTTCCGCAGCACGCTCGGCGCCGATGGCACGACGTTGCGAACTTACAAGCATGCCAGTCTTGGAATCGCTGTAGCGCTGCCGGATGACCTGCTGGTCACCGCCGTGGTCGAAGACGCCGACGCCCTGTCGTTTGGTGACTTCTCGGCAGCCGTGAAGAAGCAGATCGACCTGGCCCGCAACGGAAAAGATCAGGCGACCGCGGCCACCACGCTCAGCGTGACCAACATGGGTTCGGTCGGTATTCGCAGCGGCGTGGCCGCTATTGTGGCCCCGGCCGTAGCGACGATGACCCTGGGTGAAACGTATCTCGCCCCCACGGTCGATCAGGAATCTGGCGAGATCAGCACCAAGCGACTTGCGATGCTAACACTGTCGTTCGACCATCGCGTGATCAATGGCGTCGGTGCGGCAGCGTTTTTGAATTCGGTTCGCGACAACGTGGAACAATTCAAGATCGCCGACTAGGGAGAATAAAAAGGGCAGAATGTCATCCGACGCGTCGCGTGCTCCAATCACGTGATGCCTACTCAGATCACGTCAGGCGGCACCAAATCGTCGATCACTTCACAGAAGCCCTTGAGCGTGACAGGCATCTTGATCACACGGCGATGCCTGGCGTCGAGCGTGCCTGGGGTCAGTTCCTCGCGCTCGGTCCACTCCCGCTGTTTCTTGCCCAATAACAAGATTGCCGGAATGCGGGAAGTTATCTCGGTCTTGGCGAAATCGCTAAAGCCTTCGAGTGCTCGACCACGGAGTTCGACGGCACTAAAGACAACGCAGTCGGCTGGTTTCTCATGCTTGTCAAAGCGAGCGATCGCCCGATCGGGATCGCTGGTGACCAACACCCGAAACCCGTTCGCTTTGAACTGTTCGCGAAAGAAGTCTTGCATCTTGTCATCGGACTCGACGAACATCACCGTCCGCCGGGTATCGGCTTCGGTTAGCTGGCTGGACCGGCGTTCCGCCAAACGCACACTCGATTCGCTCATCATCTGCTGACGCATGCCGGATCGTCCGGCCGCTTCGGCATCTCCAATCCGTCCGAATGTCTTGTCGACCTCGAGCAACATCTCGCGCGGCGTCTGATGACGTCGCTCCGGATCGAGCTCCATCGACTTGCTGATCAACGAAACGAGATTGCTCGGCAGCGCTGGAATTCGACTTTCGATCGGAATGACTTCGTAGAACCGCGTCTTGCTCATCCGCTTCATGCGGTCTTTTGTCTCGGCCAGAGGCGGAGATCCCGTGAGCATGTTGTAGAGCATGCAGCCCACAAAATAGATGTCGCTTCGCGGATCATCTCGCCTGACACCGGTCGTTCTCTCCAAGGCCGCGTAGTCGATGGTGCGAGGATTGGGCGACTGAATGAGCGCCGTATCGGACATGTGCTTGTTGGCCGCCGCCAGGCCGAAGTCGACCAGCTTGGCGTCGCCACGCGTCGAGACGAGCACATTGCTCATCTTCAAGTCGCGATGCGTGACGCCTCGTTCCAACGCGTAGTCGAGGCCGCGGAGAATGTCGCCCGTCAGCCGCAGTGCTTCCAGCGGCTCACAGTACTCGCGGACCTTGACGAATTCGCGCAGGCTCTGGCCTTCAACAAATTCCAGAACGAGATAGTAGGCCGAACCCGATTGTCCGACCTCGTATATCGGTACGATGTTGGAGTGCCGCAAGGTGTGACCGACGCGTCCCTCTTGAAGAAACTGCTCGGTCTGCTCGGCGTTGTCGCGGTAACGACTGCGCAGAACCTTCACCGCGACCAATTCACCCGTCTTGGTGTGGGCTCCGCGATAGACCCGCGCAAAGCTACCACTGCCGATCAAGTAGAGAATCTTGTAGTCGCCGTAGAAGTAGCCGCTCTTGTCGCCACGTACCAAGCGAGAAAGCTGGTAGCTGGTGAGGTACTCGCGCCGCAAAAGCGCCTGTTGGAAATCCTCACTCGATACGTTGCGAGTGCCCAGCAATCCCCAAATCTCTTGGAGCTGCCGATCCGTGAGCAAGCCCACACTCGCGGCACGGTCCGCGATCTGTTCAGCACTCGGCGCAACCATACGGCTCTCCACGACCCGATCCGAGGCACGTCGCAACGATCTCGCCGCGACGCGTTTCTTAGCCCAAGCGGCCCCCCCTCAGGCTGTACACCATACTAGGAGGCGCCGAAGGCACAAGCAATGGCTTTTTCACACCAGTTGCAAGAAACATTGCCAAGAAAGATCAGCTCTCAACGCCGGGTCTCACCTTGCGCACGATCCAGGCGCTATGACAAAAACGTGAAACTCGGTCGCTCGCTGGCAGCTCTACGCGTCGGCGTCGAGCTGCTCGCGATACTCATCCCGCTCACGACGGGTCGCTTCAAGATCGAACATCAAGTATTTCATGTCCAATCGGAGCTGGCTGAGAGCGTCCTGGACGAGCGATAGAATGCGGCGACGGCGACGGGCTCCCTGCATGACGCGGGCCATGAGAGGATCGATCTCGGCTCGCTGCTCGGCCGGTAGCTGGCTAATGGCTTCGGCCAGCTCCATCAGATCGGCGGGGACTTCTTCGGTCTGGGTCGTGGTGGTTTGGGCGGCGTCGTTCATAGTTGAATTCTCCTGTGTTGGCATGACGGGAGAGAGATAATGCACGCCCTATGCCAACCGCGGTCGAGTGATTCATCCTATCGCCATAAACCTCGCTGATTCAAGTAGTTGGGAAAAATCCATGAGATGCCGTCGGCGCGGCACGATGCTGTCAGAACGCTACAGATTCGTGGCGATTGATCTGGCCCGTGCGCCCAAATCCTGATACAAGCCCACGTTACGTCGAAATAGCTTCATCCGCCACGCTTGTTGCCTGGAGGCAACACTAGCGACTGTGTGGGTAGTTCGCCGAGCGGGGCCCCTGCTTAATGCGACACTCCCAGCGATGAGGCTCCCTTTTCCGCCCTCCAGCAATCGCTGATTCATGTCCGCACGCCCACACACCATTGCTCTACGGCTCGGCCTCGTCGCCGTGACGGTCTGCCTGGTGGGCATCTTGCTGGCCCCGGCACCGACTGAGGCGGCCTATTGGGAGTCGTTTGAAGGTCCGCTGGCCAGTTGGCAGATCGCGGAAGGGGATGTTCGCTATCGAATCGTTCGCCACGAGCGCGTTGCGACCCCGGTCCATTCGGGTGCCTGGTCGGAGACCATCGCCATCGAAGCCGGCGGCGGTTCGCATCTGCACGCGACCCACGACATTCCGCGAGTCGCCCTGATCGACGAGCTGGAAATCGGTCTCTGGGTTCACGCCGACCGTCCCGGCATGCAGATCATGGCCCGCGTGGTCTTGCCACGCAGCATCGATCCGCGTACTGGTCAACCAGTGGCGTTAACGCTGCACGGAACCATCTACCAAACTGCCGGTCGCTGGCAACGTCTGCAGTTGAAGAATCTAACTGAGAACTTGTCGGCTCAGGTTCGGATCGCGAGAAGTGACAATGCCCATCGGGCCAGCGATCATCAGATCACCTTCGACGAGAGTGAGGCCTACCTCGACCAAGTTCGCTTGAACGTCTATGGAGGCCAAGGAACGACCAGCGTCTCGATCGACGACCTGGAGATGAATGGTTTCGTCGAGGTTGAGTCGGTACAAAACATTGCTCGCACAGCCGGTATTTCTCGACATGGCCCAACAGGCGTGCCAACAGCCGCCGCTACCGCCTATCAACAAAGCGGACAACCGACGAGTGCCCCCACGCGATCCCACATCGCGCCGGTTGCATTCGAGAATTCGATTCTGGCGACCGAAGGCAAGCCGCTGCTGCCGCGGATCATTCAATATCAGGGCGAACCGCTCAAGTATCTTCGCGCGCTCGGATTCAATGCCGCCTGGATCGATGCTCCCCCAACGCAGGAACTCCTTGAAGAGGCGGTAGCCGCTGGCGTCTGGCTGGTTTGCCCGGCACCCCATACGGGTCTTCCACTCCCTGTTCCGCTCGACCCGATTCTGTCGTGGCATGTTGGACGTGATCTCTCACGACGCGACTTGCGTGTTACGGCGGATCGAGTGACGCAACTACGACTCATCGACGGGGCGTCTCGTCGACCAATTTGTGCCCACGTCGCGAGCAACATGGACGCCTTTAGCCGGCATGTCGATGTGCTGCTGCTCGATCGCCAGGTGATCGGAACAACGCTCGACAAACAGAGCTACTTCGAGTGGATCGCCGCCAACGCCCAAATGGCCCGCGTCGACACCACCTTTTGGGTTCGCCTGCACGATCGCATCCCTCATTCATTCGAGGCGCAAGCAGCGTCGCTCCGTGTGGCATCGCCCCCCACAGTACTAGCAGACTGGCAACAGCTCCGTACGCTCGCCATCGGGGCCATCGCTCACGGAGCACGCGGTCTGGTGTTCCCCTCTTCTTCGCGACTCGATGCCGAGGACCCGGACGCGCGCCGTCGAGCGGCCCAGCTGGAACTACTGAACCTGGAACTGTCGTTGATCGAACCGTGGGCGGCTGCCGGGCGATTCTCCACGACCGTCGATTCGAGCGATCCCAACGTCAAAGCGTACGTTCTGCAAAGCGATCACACCCGACTGGTGCTGCCGATCGAATTGAACAATCGGGCCGGCGAGCCTTCTGCGCCAACCTTCACAAGTGTTAGCCGAGCGGTATCGCCGCGTCCTGGCGCCCCGCAACAGACATTGCACTTCGTCGTGCCTGGCGTGCCGGCGGCCAATCGGGCTTACGAACTTTCCTTGGGCGGAACGCGCCTACTCAGCAGCGTTCGTGTCGCCGGAGGAAAAAGCGTCTCCTTAGATCGAAGGGCGACCAAGTCATCGATCATCATGACCAGCGACCCGTTGGTCACCAGCCGCCTGAAGAAGCGAGTCGCCGAGATTCGCAAACGGGCCGCCGAACTAACGCTGGCATCGGCAACCGACTACAGCCGTCAGACCGAACAGACCCTTCGCCAAAGTGGCCGCGTGCCCGCTCAGCTGGTACAACGCCCGCTAGCCGAAGCGACGAGGTCGCTACAAGACAGTCACGCACTGCTGGAGAGGGGAGACTTCCACGGCAGCGTGCTGCGTTCGCATTCTGTCGCCACCACGATCGATCAGGTACGCCGACTAAGCCTTGGTCACTTCGGCCTACCCGACGCTCGCGGTCTCGATGTCTCGCTTCCGGTCGAAGATCGATTCGTCGCCATGCCGAGCCGAGCGACGGTGGCGCAAACGCTGTCGAGTTCCCACTGGGGCGAAAATCGATTGCCAGCTGGTGACTGCGAAAATCTCCGGCAAATGGTCCAAGCCGGTTGGCGGCACGTCGAATTCCCACAGCAGGGCCTGACGACGGAAGTCCAGCTTTCGTCGCAGCTGCCACACAGCGGGAGAACGAGTTTGCACCTGGCCGCGGGCAAGAGCCCCGACTCGGCCGCGCCAGCCTTGGTTGAGACGCCCCCCGTGTGGGTCGAGACGGCGGCCGTTCCCGTCAAAGCGGGCGACCTCCTGCAGATTCAAGGTTGGGTCCGCGTACCGCAGGCGGTGCAAGGAAGCGTCGACGAACTGCTCGTGTTCGATTCGATCGGCGGACCCGACCTGGCGTTACGTTTCTCCCCGACCGGCTCGTGGCGGCGATTCATCATCTATCGAGCTGCTCCCCAGGCGGGGCAAGTGAGCGTTACGTTCGCAGTCACCGGCATGGGAGAAGCCTGGATCGACGACGTGACGATTCAAACCGTTGGCGCGGCGCCACGAAACCACCCGTCGCGAGCGGCGCCGTCGCAAGAACCTTTGCCCCCGCTCGTTTCGCCAACTCCTCCCGCCACGGGTGGCCAGGCCCCGGTCCTACTCGACCCGAATGCGAGACGCCCAGCCCCTTCCAATCGTGAGCTGCCCAATGGCGACCCCTTCAGCGGCGTGCGGCTACCGTAGCTTGCTCTCGGGCGAATGATCTGCGCACACTCTAGGTGCGGACGCCACAGGCATTCTCTTTTTGTAGCTCCAGGTTCTTGATGAAACGCACCAGCGAACAACTCCGTCGTGACGCGCGAGCGATTTGGCAAGCCGGTGTCGACGCCGTGCGGCCAGAACGCCTCATCCCGGAAGTCGTCCGCCGTGACGATTCGCTGCTGTTGATTGAAGACGAGGTCGTCGATCTTTCTTCGCTGCGACGTATCGAGGTGGTGGGAGCCGGCAAGGCTGGCGCCGCTATGGCCTCCGCACTCGAAACGGCACTCGGCCCTGAACTGCTCGAGTCGAAAGACGTTCGCGGTTGGGTCAACGTGCCGGCCGACTGCACGGCCGAACTTTCTCGCATTCACCTGCATGCCGGTCGGCCAGCCGGCGTGAACATGCCGACGCCTGAAGGAGTCACTGGCTGCGAAGAGATTATTCGTCGCGTCGGTGAACTCGGCCCGGGCGACTTGTGCATCTGCCTGATCTCCGGCGGTGGGTCGGCGCTATTGCCGGCCCCGGTTACGGAGATCACGCTCGCCGACAAGCTGGCCGTGACGGAACATCTGCACGAAGTCGGGGCCAACATCGAGCAGCTCAACACGGTTCGCAAGTCGCTCAGTCGCATCAAGGGTGGCGGATTGGCCAGGGCCTGTCGCGCCGGCCGTCTGATCGCGCTCATAATTTCCGACGTGATTGGTGACCCGCTGGAACTGATCGCCTCGGGGCCGACCGTCGAACACTCGCTTCAGGAACAAGCGGAAGGGGCGGCCAACTCGCTTGCGATTCTCGAACAATACGCCGCCCGCGAGGCGAACATCTCGCCTGCCGTATTCGACTATCTCGCCGAGCGAAGCCAAATGACAGTCGCCACGGATAGCGAATCTGACCAGCATGCGTGCGAAGTTTCAAACATCATCATCGCTAACAACGCGGTCGCCCTCGACGCGGCCGGGCTTGAGGCGGTGCGGCTCGGCTATGCCCACGTCGCCCACGGGGCTTCAGAAATGGAAGGTGCGGCAGAAGAAGTGGGACGCCACCTGGCGGCGATGGCCACACGCATGGCCGCCGAAGATGGCCCCGACTGTTTGATCACCGGCGGCGAACCGACCGTGACCTTGACCGACGAATCGATTCGAGGGCTAGGCGGACGGAACATGCAGTTGGTGCTCGCCGCGGGCGAACTTCTCGCGACACAAGACGCCGAGAACGCGACGAGCCTGGCCAACGAGATCTGCCTGCTCTCCGGTGGCACCGACGGAGAAGATGGTCCGACCGATGCCGCCGGGGCTTTGATCGACGGGAAGGCGATCGCACGCGCAGCCGCGTCGAATCTTGACATGTCTGACTACCTGCGTCGTAACGACGCCTATCATTTCTTTGAGCCGATCGATCGCCTTCTGGTGACCGGGCCGACGCACACCAACGTGGGTGACATTCGCGTCGCGGTCGTCTCTCGCGTGCAAGGTCGCGACGCTGTTGGCTAAGAAGGGTCGCGACGCTGTTGGCTAAGAAGGGTCGCGACGCTGTTGGCTAAGAAGGGTCGCGACGGCTCCTACCAACGCCCGCACACGGCCACTTTTCGCTCAATACAGCCCCATTCCGTCGCTTCGCCTAACTGGCCCGGCGGCGGCGCGTGTGGCTATAATGGGGCACCAATACCCCCTGCCCGCACGACCTACCGACGGCCACCCCGGCATATCTCGCCAGGACACGCACCGGGGTCTCTGGCTCCCACACTCTGGCTCCTACTCCCTCATACAATCTCATCTTCCTCCGGCTAAAGAGAGACGGTTTCAACATGAAGCAGCCCGCTACCGCACCGCGCCGAGCGTTTGCCATCGGATGTCTTGTTCTTGCAATCCTCGCTGCTCCGTTCGACATGAAGACGGCCTCGGCCGACGACCCGAAGACACAGGCTGCTGGTGCCTTGAAGCTGCTGCCTGGCTTCAAGGCCGAAATGGTTTACAAGGTGCCGCGAAAGGACCAAGGTTCCTGGGTCAGCCTGGCGGTTGATCCGCAGGGCCGCCTGATCGCCTCGTCGCAATCGAAGCGGATGTTTCGCGTGACGCCGCCGACCTTTGGTAGCGACGCCGAGGCGAAGGTCGAGAACATCGACCTGAAGATCGGCCAGGCTCAAGGATTGCTCTACGCCTTCGACAGTCTGTACGTGGTGCTCAATGGTCCCGGTGCCGAAGGCTCTGGTCTGTACCGCGTTCGCGACACCGACGGCGACGACAAGTACGACGAGGTGAAACTGCTTCGCCGCCTGCACGGCCAAGGTGAACACGGCCCGCACGGCGTTGTTCTTTCGCCCAATGGCACGCAGCTCTACGTCGTCGGCGGTAACTTCACCAAGATTCCGAATCCCGAGAAGTCGCTCGTGCCGTTGCACTGGGACGAAGACCTGATTCTCAGCCGCCAGGGTGACTCGCGCGGCTTCGGTACCGGCATTCGTGCTCCCGGCGGTTGGGTCGCCCGCACCGATCCCGAAGGTAAGAGTTGGGAGATGGTCTGCACCGGCTTCCGCAACGCCTACGACATCGCCTTCAACACCAACGGCGACCTGTTCACCTACGACTCCGATATGGAGTGGGACATCGGCACGCCTTGGTACCGCCCGACCCGCGTTTGCAATGTGGTCAGTGGTGGCGAATTTGGTTGGCGGACCGGCACCGGCAAGTGGCCGTCGCACCAGACCGATAGCCTGCCCGCCTCGGTCGACATCGGTCCTGGCTCGCCGACCGGCGTGGTGTTTGGAACGGGAGCCAAGTTCCCGGCCAAGTACCAGAAGGCTTTTTACGCCTGCGACTGGAGCTACGGAAATCTTTATGCGGTGCACCTGACGCCCGATGGTTCATCCTACACGGGCACCTTCGAGCCCTTCGTGGCCGCGGCTCCACTGCCGGTGACCGACGTGGTCATTCACCCACACGACGGCATGATGTACTTCACCGTCGGCGGACGAGGCGTTGAGTCGGCCCTCTACCGCGTTTGGTACGAAGGGGACGAGTCGACCGAACCGGTCGGCAAGGTCACGGACGGAGGCGAGGCGGCACGATCCATTCGCCGCGAACTCGAAGCCCTTCATTCCACGGCGAAACCAGAAGACGTCAACGCCGTGCTCGACCAAGCCTGGCCGCACCTGAATAGCGACGATCGCTTCATCCAATTCGCGGCTCGCATCGTGTTGGAACATCAACCACTGGCGACCTGGCAAGATCGTGCCCTGGCGGAGAAAACCCCTCGCAAGCAAATCCTGGCTCTCATCGGCCTGGCCCGAGCACTGAAGAACGAGGATGAAGCGAAGCAGGCCGAGGTTCGTGAACAAATTCTCGATGCCCTGGCTAAGATCGATTGGGCACCGCTGGCGGAGGTCGACCGCGTTGCCCTGCTTCGAGCCTACCAGTTGGCAGTGCTGCGACTCGGTCGCCCCGACGAAGCCCGCCAGCAGGAAATGATCAAGCGCTTCGACGCTCTCTTTCCGGCTGAGAGCGAACCGCTCAACCGGGAACTGTGTGGGCTGATGATTTACCTACAGGCTCCCAGCACGGCTACGAAGACGCTCGCTCTGCTGAAGAACGCACAGACGCAGGAAGAGCAGATTCAATACGCGATTTCGCTCCGGCTTTTGAAGACCGGCTGGACGATGGATCAACGCCGCGAGTACTTCGACTGGTTCCGCCGCTCGCGACTGTTTGCAGGTGGAGCGTCGTTTGCCGGATTCACCAAGCAGATTCGCACCGAAGCGATTGCGGCCCTGACCGATGAGCAGAAGAAGGAACTGGGCGACCTGGTCGCCGATGAACCGTCCGAAGACAACACTCCCGCCGGACCGCCGCGTGAGATCGTAAAGCGTTGGACGGTGGACGAGCTGATTGCCGCCGTCGATAAAGTCGGCCAGCCGCGTGACTTTGAACGCGGGCAGCAAATGTTCGCCGAGGCGAGCTGCTTTAAATGCCACCGCGTTTCCGGCCGTGGCGGCACAATTGGTCCCGATCTGACGGGCGTCGGTCGCCGCTTCACCGTCCGCGATTTGCTGGAGGCGGTTGTCGAGCCGAATAAGGTCATTTCCGACCAGTACCGCTCAACCGTGTTCTTGATGGAGGATGGCCGCACGATTTCAGGTCACATCGCCAACATGGGTGGCGAGAACCTGAGCGTGATGACCGACATGCTGCGACCGAGCGATTTCACCGAGGTGAAACGATCGGAGATCGAAGAGATGTCGCCGTCGCCTACGTCAATGATGCCGACCGGCCTGGTCGATACCTTCACCGTGGAAGAGATCGCCCAACTGCTGGCCTATCTTCGCTCTGGCGGCGACCCCAAGCACGAGCTGTTTGGCGAGTAAGCGAGTAAGAGCGGCCCCGGCTGACCGAACGGTTCGACAGAGCTCTCGCTACGCCTGCGTGGCGTAGAGCTCCGCGTATTCCAGCACCCACAGCTCCACCAGTTCGACGAACGAATCGAGATCGACTTCATCGAGCTGTTGGTAGCGTTGGCGGTTGTAGACTTCCTTGTTGCGAATCGTCCCCTTGGCGGTCAGTTCGAACACGGGGTACTTCGCAAAGGGTCGAACCACCATCTCCAGGCGGCTGAAGAAGTTGTCGCGGCGTCCGGCGGACGCGCCAACGTCGTCTCGACTACAGGCGGCCCCCCAGCCCCGATCGCTCATCACGGTCTCGAAGCGAAATCCGGGGAACTGATCGCCTAACTGCTCGACACAGCGTTCAATCTGTTCAGACAGTTGAAGGCGATAGTCGGAATGCAGGCGGCGATACTCTTCCTCGCTGAGCGCCTTCGCTTCGGCCTCCTTCTGCTTAGCCGAACGGGTTCGTTCGCCCCGCTGAACCGCCTTTTGAAGTCGTTCCTGAAAGTCCATCGATGGTTCGTCGCCTAACTGTTTCCGTTCGTCCGCAGCCCAAGATCAATCGTCACCTAAGCAATTTGCTATTCACCGGGTGCCGGTTCGGCAGCCGGTCGCTTGCCGAGTTGATCGTCGATCACTAGCAGCGCCGTCTTTTCATCGCCAGCAAGTTGTAGGCGACCCAGGATATCTCCGACGGTTTTCTCTTCCTCGACTTGCTCGTCGATGAACCACTGCAAGTGAGCGAGCGTGGCGTAGTCGTTCTTATCGCGGGCTAGGGCGTAGACCTCGTAAATGTCGCTGGTCGTTTGGCGCTCTGTCTCCAACGCCTTCTCGAATACCTCGTGGACGGTGCCAAAGGTCTTCGGCGGTTTCGCGATTGCTTGCAGTTCGACTTCGCCACCACGATCAAGCAGGAACTGTAAGAGTCGCTGTCCATGGGCACGCTCCTCGTCGCTCTGTGTCGCCATCCAGGAAGCAATGCCCGGTAGATGCATCCCGTCGAGATAGGTCGACATGGCGAGGTAGTAGTACGAGGCGGCAAACTCGTTATTAATTTGTCGGTTGATAGCGTCTTGGAGTTGTTGGTCCATGAGATTCGACTCCCTCACTTCAGTACTGGTATGCCGGGCTAACGGGGCACGCAGGGACACGCGGAAACAATGGCGGCGCGTTTGACGACCCTAAATAGCAACGACGCGAACAAGCGTCAACGCGAGCCGCGACCATCACCTAGGGCGACAGACCACGACCATCTCCGCTGCTGGTAGTCTATCGCGCGTCGATTGCCTCGCCCAGGCCTGGAAGTCGAGAGAAGTAGTTGATCGCCCCTTTGGAAAGAAAGCCCGCCTGCAAAAAAAGAATAGATACTGAGAACCAATATCACTAACACAGAAAGAGATGCGACTGACAGGCAAGGAACAACAGTCAGGCAATACACGGGGCTACCGCCTACTCCTTCGACTCGCCGCCATCCTCGTCCTGAGCTTGGACAAATTGCATGAGATCGCCAAAGGTCCGCATCGGCTCGTCGCCCTTGAGCATTTCCTTAGTGATCGGCACGACAGGCTTCGGCTTGCGAGGCGGAGCGCTCCGTTTCTGCCCACCGGCACGGGAACGCTGATTGCGTCCTCCCCGCTTGTCGCGAGAACCGGAGCGGTCCTTGTCCCGCTGGCCACCACGGCGTGAACGTGATCCGCGAGACGGACGCTGAGTATTCGGGCAGACCATCGTGAGTGTGACACGACCACGTTCGGCATCGATCGCGGTAATCCAGACCTGAACCGCATCACCAACCGCCACGATTTTATGAGGATCGCTCACGTAGTTGGCGGAAATCTTGGAAACGTGAATCAGGGCCGAGTCCTTCAGGCCGATGTCGACAAACACGCCAAAGTCGACGACGTTTAGCACCGTGGCCCGCAGCTCCTGGCCGACGCTGAGATCTTCGAGCTTGAGCGCCCGCTTGCGGAAAATCGGTGCCGGCAAATCCTGACGCGGATCGCGGCCAGGCTGTTTGAGCTGGACCACGATGTCACGCACCAGCCGAACACCAACGCCCAATTCAGTCGCAAGGGCCGCCGCATCGACAGGGGCACCGCTCGACGCAGAGCCATTACTCTCGACATGGGCCTTGATTTTCTCAGCAACGTCGTAGCTTTCGGGGTGAATCCAAGCGGCGTCGAACTTGTTCTCCGCATCTGGAATTCGCAGGAAACCGGCAGCTTGAACAAAGGAGTCTTCCGCAAAGCCGGTCACGTCAAACAGCTGCTGCCGGGACGTGAACGGACCATTCTCTTGTCGATGTTCGAAAATTCGCCTGGCGATTAACGGATTCAATCCGGAGACGTATCGCAACAACGAGGCGCTCGCTCGATTGAGATCGACCCCCACATGATTGACGCAGGAGGCGACAACTTCGATCAGCGCGGCTCCTAGATCTTTTCCACCAATATCGTGCAGCGAAAGCCCCACGCCGATGCTCGCCGGATCGACCTTGACCAATTCGGCCAAGGGATCGAGTAGACGCCGGCCAAGGAAGATCGCGCTACGAACCGCTGCGTCGATGTCCGGAAATTCTTCGCGGCCGATCTGGCTGGTCGCGTAGTCACCGGCACCCGCCTTGTTGACAATCAGATAGACGAGCTTGTCCGCCTCGACCTCGGCACTCAGATCGCGCTCGAACATTTCGGTAACAATCTGCTCGGTCTCACGGCTGGCCGTGCCGTTGCCGATCGCGATCACATCAATTTGGTGCTCGCGAACCAGCGATACAAAGTGAGCCCGTGACTCTGCCAGGCGATCTTTGTTGCCAACAATATGCAGCACACCATGGGCGAGCAGATTGCCGTCGGCGTCGATGGCGGCCAGTTTGCTGCCGCTCTTGAATGTTGGATCGATCGCCAGCACGCGTTTACCAATCACCGGCGGCTGCAACAGCAAGTTCCGCAAGTTGCAGGCGAAAACATCGATGGCGTGTTCTTCCGCCTTGTCGGTCAATTCGCGACGGAGATCACGAATCAGACTAGGGCGTGCGAGACGCTCCACGGCATCGCGCAGACACCCCTTCAGGAAGTCGGCATGCGGATGGTCATTCTTAATGAGCAGATCTTCAGCCGCTTTACAGAGGGCCTCTGAATCGATCTCAACATCGACCTGGAGGATATCCATTCGCTCGCCACGATTGATCGTGAGAATCTGATGAGGCTTGAGCTTGCCAAGGGGCTGTCGGAACTCAAAGAACTCGGCGAACTGCTTGGCCTGTTTGTCCGCCTTGCGGCGTTTGGCTTTACTCTTCTTTTTGCTTCCGCTCTTTGCTTTTGGCGCCTCGCTCGACTGAGATGTTTCGCTCGAAGGGGCCGTTTCAGCCGGCGAGGCCGCTTCTTCCTTACTGGCCTCCTCGGCCGGCGTTTGAGGGTCAGCAGCTGGAGTAGAGGAAGCCGCATCTGCCGTGGGGGTCTCTTCCACAATCGCTTGCGAATCGCCAACAGTCCCTTGCGAATCGCTATCGGTGGGCGCGTCGGGCGTCGGCGCAGCGGCAGCGGCAGCGGAGCCGTTCCCTTCGCTCGCCTCTTTTCCAGAAGTAGCTGGTTCAGAAGTGGCTGTCTCGGCGTCCGACTCCTGCGGCGGCGTGTCGACTTCACCTGCGTCTGAAACAATCGCCGCCGGGTCGCCAATTTGGCGTGTGACGAGGATCCCCTTGTCACGAATCAGCCGGCGGAGCGTCCCACGAAGCGATGCGTTGTCGCTCAGGTCTTCAGCCAGAATATGCGCAACCCCCAGCTGGACGTCCGCCACGCTATCGAGTTTGCGATCGGGGTCGACGAAGTCCGCGGCCCTCTTCTCCAAGTCCTCCCCGCTGACCTTGCCCTCGAACACTTCCGCCGCCAACGGTGCCAAACCACGGTCACGGGCCAGTGTGGCCAGCTCTTCACGCTGCGGACGAAACGGCAAGAAAAGATCGTCAACCTGTCGCAAGTCTCGGGCCTTTTCGAGTCGAGACGCTAACTCATCGGTCAGCTTGCTCTGCGACTGAATCGCCCGAATGACGGATTCCTTACGATGGGCCAACTGCTGGGCGCGCAAGACCTCGTGCTCGATGGCACGCACCTGAGACTCATTGAGCCCGTCGATTTGGTCCTTGCGATAGCGCGCAATGAAGGCCGACGTATTGCCTTCCTCAAGGAGACGGACAACTTGCTCAACTTGAGCAGGCTGGAGCTTGAATCGTCGCGCCACGCGCGACAGATCGATGGGGATGGTCGCATCCATAAGAACGCAGACGACTCGATAAAGATGGGGAGAGAAATCGCGGGGTATTTAATAATCGGGCCAACCAGAGGCCACGGACGAGAGATCAACATCCCGAGGAAATATCCGCCCCCCTAGGATCATCTGATTGGCAACTGCAAACCGTTTGCTAGCAGTCACTAACTCAGAACGCGAATCTAGTGGATCGTGATAGCACTGTCAAGAAATCAGCGACAATTAGGACAGCCCTGGCGGCCCCGTCGACCGCACACTTTTTGCCCTTTTTGCGCCGACGGGCGCGACAGTTAACCCCACCGATAGCCCCCACCGTCCCTGTCTTTGCTGGGAATAGCGGGCATGTTAAGAGCGTTTCGGCGTGCCGGAGCCGGTGGCAACGCCTTTCGCCCAAGCAGCAGTCGCCGCTTGCGACGACAGAACCGCTGGCAGAAAAAAACGGATTTTTCCGTCAAATTGTTCAAACCATTACGACCCGACCCGCCGATAACTCATTGCAGGGAGGCGCCCCCAATGCGCACCTTCGTTTTGTGTAAACGACCGGTGTGGAAAACGAGGAAAAGGATTTTCTCGAACGTTGGGGCACCAGAACAACCCAGCTCAAGGAAGCGCGACATGGCAGCTAATCACCTGAGAGTCTACTACGGCCCCGACGACAACATCCAAACGACGAACATCGACCAGGCGCCACAAACGGTTTCCCTGCCGCTTGGCGAGATCTTGCCGTTGTTGGCCGATGCCGTGGCCAGCGAACGAACCTGGCTTCGAGACTTCGATAACGACGAAATCCAGATTTCGACCGACCTCTACGAAGTGATCCTGGCCTACCAGCACTATCGCCGCCCCGGCGCCTAAGGTCACGTCTTCATAAAAAACAAACAAGAGCCCATCTCGCCTGGCGAAGTGGGCTTCTTTTTTTGCGCGATGCAAAAGATCAGCCCGAGGGCCACTGCCACCTAAGAGGCGGCCCTTCGTGATTGTCCGTGCGCCGCCGAATCGGCATGCAGCGGCAGGCTAAACCCAAAGGTAACACCGCGATCGACGTTCGGTTCAGCCCACAGTCGCCCGCCATGGGCTTCGACAATGGACCGACTGATGGGGAGCCCCATTCCCATCCCGCCCTGCTTGGTCGAGAAGAAGGCGTTAAAGACTTTATCGAAATCGTCGCCGTCAAGACCGCGGCCGAGATCGCTGACGGTCACCACCGCTTCTCCGTTCTCTCGAACGTGCGTGGCAACGGTGACTCGCCGTTCGTCGGCAGGTGTTTCCAGCATGGCATCCGATGCGTTCCGGATTAGATTAACCAGCACCTGCTGAATCTGGATCTCGTCAATCAGAACCTGAACTACCGGCCCCTCGCAGTGGAGCACCAATTGCGTCTCGCTGCGGCGCACGTCCGGTTCAACGAACTGGGCCACGTCACGCACCAACGCATTGAGATCCACCTGCACCCGAATCGCCGCCGACTGCTTGACGAATTCTCGAAGTCGCCGCACGATCTCGCCTGCTCGAATGGCTTGCCCTTCGAGTTTTTCGAGCACGTCCAACATTTCACAATTCGGTGGGCTCAGATTCTCCGTGTGCCCCCGCATGACGTAAGCGTAAGAGACAATCGCCGCGAGCGGTTGATTGAGCTCGTGGGCGATACCTGTCGCCATTTCTCCCATCGTGGTGACGCGTGCCGTATGCGCCAGCTTTTCCTGAAGTTCGCGAAGCTCCGCCTCGGCTCGTGCACGTTCGGTAATATCTCGAGCAAACACGGCGATTCTGATGACGTTACCCTGGGCGTCGAAAACGGGAAACATCCGGTTATCGAACCGCATGCCTTGCCGCTCGTCCTCAAAATAGACCGGCTCCCGCGTGCGCACGACCTGCTCCCCCTCTTCTTGCCGACTTTGGGCGACCGCCGGAGGCATAATATCCTCAAAACGACACCCCACAATCTCATCGACGCGTCGTTTGTACTTACGGGCAGCAATGTCATTCGCGGCCATAATCGACCAATTTGTCGGATCGATCAAAAGCGCCGAGTCGTGCGTGGCGTTCAATAGTGCGAGAGCCGTCTCTTCACTCTTGCGCAAAGAATACTCCGCGCGACGCCGATGGGCCATCGCCGACGACAACAGGAGAGCGGCTATCGCGGCAAACGAAAGAAAAGCCTGCACCATCAGCACGAGTGCACTAACGCTGTTCGCGTGACCGACGATCGGCCCCAAACCTCGCCGAGTGTAATCAACCACGAGTATGCCGATCATAAGCGAAGCCGTGGATACCAGCGGTGGGCGCATACGAACCGCCAACCACAGCAGCGGCAACAGAACGACGAACGGCTGCCTCATAATGGATTGGATCGGCGCCGGCTGCGCAGAAAACACGAGATGAACGGCAATCAACAATCCCCCGAACAAAAACGCAGATTCCAAGCCGTGCCCCTGAACCACCCGCCGAACGCCAGGCACAAGTCCGCGATCACGAACAACAGTTCCCCAGGAGAAAATAAAGGGAGCGACCAACAACACCCCCAACATGTCGGCGAACCACCAGACCTGAAAGGCGTAGTAGAACGATTCCTGAGGAAGGTCAAACGAGGTCACCCAGCCACCGATCACGGCACCGAGTACGGTCGCAAGGAGTGCGACCAGAATGAATGCCGTCAAATGACGCTGCTTCGAGAGATCGATCCCTAATCCGACAATTCGGCGCAGCAGAAATGCCCCGAGGACCGCCTCCGAATTTGCCACGACCGCAAGCAACGCGATCTTGTACCACGGATAGGGGTCGCCAATCAGTCGACTAAAGGCTAGTTCCGCGGCGACATCGATTACCCCGATCAGAAGCCAGTAGCGATACCGCGTCAGACAGAAAAGCCCCAGCAGCAAACCACTGGCGGGCCAGAACGCGGCCACGTGCTCCGGTTCAAAAAAAGAATGGTAGCCCAGCCAGGTGACGCCTAGAAACAGACCGAACACCAGCAGCGAGAAAGCTGCGATGCGAATCGGTGCCGGCCAGCTTCCGCCAAAGCCAGCCGCCACATCCGGTGACGATTCTGATTTGTACGACATCTTGTCAGCGACTCATTCAGGTTTCCGAACGTGATACCCGCCGGGAACTCTGCCTATCCGATCTTGCCTGGGACCGGCATTGTACCGTCCCCTACCCAGCGGGGGTATAGCAAACCCCTCTTTGTTAGGGCGGAAATCCGCATTGACGCTGATTGAAGATGGCAGTCGCCCAAATGCGTGCTAAAACGCACGATTGAGCGGCAAAATCCGAGATCCTCCCCCTCCGATAGAGCCCTGGCCACAGGTGGCCCCCCTTCACGAATGTGCGGTTAGCCGCTATTTTTCGAGACTCGCGTCTCCGGGCGATGACCACCTAACCTGAGCGCCGTGGCCTATTCCCCGTGCGGCGTTTCCGCGTAGTGCAGCCGGAGCGTATCGAGCCCGAAATCGTCGCTCAGCGAATGCCAAACCGTGTGAATATGATTCGCGTCGTTCTGCGTATTGTCATATTCGATGATGAACGCGGGAGCGTGAATGCGGTAGTAATGGCCTTCACCACGCTTGTCACTTCCCGCCCAAGCGAAATGAATCGCATCGAAGTTCGCCTTGAACTTGATGTACTCTCGCTTGGCCAACTCCCCACGAAGGTTGTCTGCATATTCGGTGATCAACTGCCATAGCAAGTGCTGCTGACGCTTACTCATTTGGGCCGCCGGCAGACCGATGGGCTTACCTATGTCGATAGCTTGCCCCGGACCGGTGATGACGTCCTTCGGTGCCTCGACGGCAATCACGGCTTGCTTCCGCTGGGCATCGCTCATGCTGCCCAACAGCTCGCGAGCTAGATCTTCCTCAGCTGCCAATACTCGCAGTCCCGCGCGCGGGCCGGTACGAACCTCGGCCGGATTAGCACCGAAGAAGTTAGGCGTGGAGACGATCATTTTTCCAGCGGCAATTGTGAAATTCAACGACAGGTGGTGTCCTTCAACACGCCAACCCCATGGATTCTCGCCGCCCGGCTTACCATACACGGTGAACCAGTATCGCTCCTCGTCGCGGGCGTGCTTCTCAGCGGACGTGCCGTACTCAATGTTATGGAGCACCAGTTCCAAGCTCATCACCGAAGTTGCTTTGAGGTATCCCTTCGCACTCAATGGCGACCGCAGAAGCGTGTGGGCCGCTTTACGTTGCTCAAGATTCATCTCCTTGAGACTCACGCCCGGTCGGTCTTTGGGAATGAAGTGCCAGTTGGTTCGCTCTTTGTCATCGAACGCGAACGTCGCTTTGTCCTTCAGCTCGTCGGTGAGCGTGCCAAGAAAGGTCTTGGCCGCGGCCGACATTTGTTTGGCAGGAGATGATTTGCCGCGGTCGTGCCCCTCATGCGCCGACGCGACATGGAACGTAAGAGCCAGTGTCAACAGGATGAGAAGCGTACGCGTGGCGAAAGCGATAGCGGTCGTTAGCAAGCAATTCATAAGTCGTCCGTTCCTAAGTCGTCTGTCTGGGGACTGATGCATGTTGATTGAATATCGGATCTCTGCGGCACAGTGGCACCGCAATCGATCGCGTCATTGTAATGTGGCAACCGCGGCCTATGAAAACTGCGTTGCGGGAAAACCGAACATGGCAGCTCAAGGGCCACTCGGCCTAGCTGGCGGCCGGCTGCGGCTTGGATCCCGTCGGCCGCTGCGGTTTCTTGGCCGCCGAGCCTCCAGAAGGTCGACGACGCCGACGACGCTTCGGCTTGCCTGCGGCATCCCGGTCGGCGGCCGGATCGGTCGAGCCACGCGGAGCACGTCGGCGACGATTACCGCCACCTGTCGCTCCTTTGGCCCCGCCTCCTTTGCCCGCCGGACCACGTCGACCGCGTGACTTGCGAGCTGGTTTACCATTTCCGCCTGCCGCACCATGGCCATCCCGGGCACCACCTCGCTTCGGTTGATCCGGAGCGGCTGGAACCTCGTGACCGATCAGTCGTTCAATGGCTTGCAGCTCCTCTCGTTCACCACTTCCGCAGAAGGAGAGGGCGATACCTTCAGCCCCGGCGCGTCCGGTGCGACCGATTCGATGGACATACGATTCGGGTTCGACAGGAATATCGTAATTCACGACATGGGAGATCCCGTCGATGTCGATTCCTCGCGCGGCCACGTCGGTGGCTACGAGAATTCGAACCTTACGACTGCGAAACGCCTCCAGGGCACGCTGACGAGCGTTCTGTGATTTATTGCCATGAATCACCGCCGCGCGAACGCCACTCTGATCGAGCCGGCGAGTGAGCATGTTGGCACCGCGCTTGGTACGAGTGAAAACGAGTGCACGATCGATGTCTTCCCGCTTGAGAATTTTCTTGAGTAACGCCTGCTTCGCATTGCGTTCGACGAAGTAAACCTGCTGGTCGATTTTGCGAACGCTCTTCTTCTTCGGCGTCACGTCGACGTTCACGGCTCGCGTCAATAGTTGCTGCGAAAGCTTGACGATGTTCGGCGGCATCGTCGCGGAAAAGAACAGCGACTGCCGCTTCTTTGGCAGCTTGCTGATGATTCGTTTCAAATCGGGCAGGAAGCCCATGTCGAGCATTCGATCCGCTTCGTCGAGAACGAACGATTCGAGTTGGTCGAGCTTCACGAGTCCCTGATTCATGAGGTCGAGCAGACGGCCAGGCGTGGCGACCAGAATGTGGGCACCTCGCTTGAGCACCTTTACCTGTCCGGTTTGCTTCACGCCGCCGAACACCAGTCCCTGTCGCAGACGCAAGTGCCGACCGTAGGTCGCAAAACTCTCGCCGATCTGAATCGCCAGTTCGCGTGTGGGAGCAAGGATCAGCGAAAACGGAGCGTGCGGCACCGCCTTGCGATTGTGCTGGCCAAGCTGATTAAGAATGGGCAGAGCAAAGGAGGCCGTCTTGCCGGTTCCGGTCTGTGCACAGCCTAGGACGTCACGGCCATCGAGAGCCGGAGGAATCGTCTGGGCCTGAATCGGGGTCGGCGTCACGTACTTCTCTTCCGCCAGGGCGCGGCGAATGGGCTCGATCAACTCCAACTCTTCAAAATTCTTGATTTCTGATTTCTTCAAAGTTCTTCCTAACATTTAGTAACGTGTTCTATGTCTGAATCGCCAAGCTCACATTGTTAGCCTCGGCGAAATAATGGCGTAACGAATCGGCAGCGGGATCGAGCCAGCGATTGCCGTTGCGGGAAGCTACGGTTGAGCTTCTCACTGAAAAGCTGGCGCGGTGCGAGCCAAGTCGGACGTCGTCTTAACGGGAATGCTGGGCAAACAAGAAAACCACAGCATTCATTGCGTCCGTTATGACGCCGGCCACCGTTTTGCTCTTCGGTCAACGCGACCAACAAAACGTGGCAGAGGCATGCGGCAGATGGTGCCAGCATGCGGTGACGGAAAACGCGTGCGTTCAATTCAATATCGGCTGAAGATATCGAATTCAACGACGTTCCCGTTCGGCCGGAAAACGCAATCTAGCCACTCATGGCAGATACCGTTACTCGCTTAGTTCCGACCGCATCGACTTAGGCTCGGTCGGCAAACGTCTCCGCTGAGAATCGTTCGCCACTTAACGCCCCCAAGTCTGGCATAAGTATACACGACAAACGGTCACTGGCCAAGTTGCACGAATCGAACGCCGGCAATCAAGCAGTTTTGCGAGAATTCGGCGATTCCGCAGCTGGATCACTGTCGACCAATGGGCTTCGCACTATCTGATTTGTCAGATTCGCCACGATCGCCCGCTCAAGGTCACCAGGAAGGAACGGCTTCTCAATATAATCGGCGGCTCCAAACTCGCGGACGACCTGCTCAAGTTCCATGCCGCCATACCCGCTTATGATGACGGCAGGAAATTTCCATTCCCTATCTCGCAGCAGATCAAGCAGTCGTACGCCATCGCATTCCGGCATGAGGACATCGGCAACAAGACAGGCGGGGCCGACAATTTCATTAGCGTCCACGTAGTCAAGGAATTCACGTGCCGATTCGTAGCAGAGCACCGAAATGCGCAGTGCTTGGACAATCATCCGAACCGAATCGCGAACCGCGAACTCGTCGTCAACGACAAACACCATGGAAGATGGATGCAATCGATCCTTCATAAAACGGGTCCCCCCTCAATCCACACATACGGCATTTCCGTACATGACTCGCCGCGCCCCGACGGATTACCTAGCACCACAACTCCGAGAGGGTATCTCCCTGCCGCATGCGGAAACACATCAATAAGCCGCAGTCTTTGTCTTTCGCGTCCGCAGATGGGAATTGCCCGATGGAAACTTCCATATCACTCGTCATTCATGGACAATGAAAGGTGGAGCATCAAGAACCCGCAACAAATTAACGACTGGCTTTCTAGCGGCATACCGCATACCCTACTTGCAGAGCTAGGTCTATCAAAAACCCGCGAATCTAACTCCTGCCCCTGTCGCCATGCATGTCCCCAATGCCAATCCTATCCTGGTGCAATCGACGTTTGACGACATTGACGATTTGTCGACTCAGGCACAAGGTTGGGACTTTGATTTTCGACAACTCGATTGCGGAAAATTTCGTGGTGAGATTTTCCAAGGGCTCGTCGGCCGCATGATGCTTGGCGAAGGCCGATTTGAACGGGTGCTGCACCAGCGAGGTTCAGCTCCTCCTGGGATGCGAACCATCGGAATCCCTGCTGACAACAACTTACAAATTTTGTGGCGAGGAAAGCCCGTTTTTCGTGGTGACTTGCTCGTATTCCCTAAATCCGGAGAACTCGACAGCGTCTCGCAAACGGACTTTCACGTTTACACGATTTCCCTGCCGGAAGACCTGCTCGGGGGGGCGGCAGAATCGGCCGAGATATCTTCGATCTCCTCTGCTCTGGAATCGGAGAGAATCGTCTGCAAACGACAGGCGATCGAGCAGCTACGAGCGCGTCTCCGATGCCTCGTCGATAGCGCCAAGGATGACGCTACTTTTCTGACGCAGCCAAACGTAGTGCGCGAACTGGAAGGCCAACTCTTGAACGCCTGCACGGCCGCCATTGCAAATGGACGTGCAGGCTGCGGACATCGCAGAGTCCGAAGAAGGGAACAGCTACGGCGCAACGCGGAGGCCTTTATCGCTGAAAATGAGTCGCGGCCGCTGACCGTGGGCGACGTCTGTAAGGCTATTGACGTTAGCGAGCGGACGCTGCAGTACGTTTTCCTAGAACACTTCTCCGTCACGCCAAAGAAGTATCTCATGGCCGTTCGACTCAACGGAGTACGCCGAGAGCTGCGCGAAGCTAGCAGCCGAGGGGAAAAGATCGTTCATGTCGCCGGGAGGTGGGGATTCTGGCATATGGGCCAGTTCGCCGCCGATTACCGCAGGCAATTTGGTGAGCTGCCTTCACAAACGCTGGGTCGCAAGCGATTCTAAACCGCGGGCGATTCAGTCCGTGTCTCGGCGGTAGATCCGCCTGTCGATCGTAGCTACCCTGCCCCCGCGCGGTGACCTCGCCCCCTTCTGCGACATCAACGAGCGAATTCGCCTGCTACGACAATGCGTTGTTAAGCATCCGTTGCAATTGCGCAGGCTGAAAGGGTTTCAATAGAAAAGCGCTGGCTCCCAACTCTTTCGCCCGGAGTTCGAGCGCGTCACCTCCGTGCCCTGTAACAACGACGAACGGAAAGCGACGTCCCGCGGCATTGAGTTGCTCGACCAGTTCCAGCCCGTTCATATCTGACAAAATGACGTCAACGACGAGACAAGCGACCTGAGAGCTCCCGGGCTGGTCCAGATAACTCAGGAAGTCAGCCGCGGACTCGAAGTCGGAAACGGTGAGCCCCATCGCTTCGATGACGAGTCGCAACGAATGGCGAACATCGCTTTCATCATCAACAACGACGACTGTTGGACTTTGATTTGCCAGAACGTACATATTGCGCTCGTCCGTCCGCACACCGTCTGCGGCAACATTCGCGTAACGATTTCTGAGTTACCCTGCCGCGTGCTGAAACTCGCCAGTTTCCTAGGGGGCCTTGGCCGTTGCCGCGCTCCTCGGCGAGTTCCGCGCAGCCGGCAAGGAAAATCCGAACGTGGCCCCGCCGTTATCACAGGACTTCGCCCACAATCGCCCGCCATGGGCCTCGATGATCGATCGGCTAATCGCCAACCCCATCCCCAGCCCGTGCTTCTTGGTCGAAAAGAACGCATTGAAGATCTGCGTTTGCGCCTCGTCCGTGAGGCCTCGACCGCGATCGGTCACTAAGACTTCTGGCTCGCCATCGGCTGAATATCGCGTCGCGATCACGACGATGCGGTCGGTCCGCGGCGTCTCTCGCATGGCATCGAGTGCATTGCGAACCAGATTTACCAGCACTTGTTGAATCTGAATGTCGTCGACATGCACGAAAGACATCTCTCGATGCAGATCGACCAAGAGACGAGCTCGGGCTTGATGCAGGTCGGGTTCAACAAACTTAACCACGGCTCGGATCAGTTCATTGAGGTCCATCGGTGCGCGGGCCGATTCTGCTTTGGCAACGAAATCTCTTAGCCGACGGACGATTTCCCCTGCCCGCAACGACTGATCTTCTAACTTGGTAAGAATATCCGCGAGCTTCTCTGGCTCCATCTCCTCGTTCAGGCAGGTCATTTTGGCTGCAAATGCGTAGGAAGCCATGGCCGCCAATGGCTGATTTAATTCATGGGCGATTCCCGTCGCCATCTCGCCCATCGTGCTTATGCGAGCAACATGGGCCAGTTCGTCTCGATGCTGCCGTGCTTCTTCTTCCGCTCGTCTTCGTTCCGTGATATTCACCGAGGTGACAATGACGTACTCCACTTTGCCGTCTTGATCAAACGAAGGCACGAAGGAGGTATCGTACCAGACATCATTCCCTTCCGTATCTCGCACACAACAGTCGACGCTGCAGGCCTCTCCCATCTTCGCTCGATCCAGATGCGCGATCGCAATCTTCTTCATCTCGTCCGAGTACAAGTCAGGCGGAAACGAACAGCCGTAAAACGGCTCGATATTGTCGATCTTTAACTGTTCTCGCCCGGCACGACTCATGAACTGCAACCGGGAGTCGAGATCGATAATCTTGTTGCAAACCGGCGAACCCTCCAACAATGCTCGGATGCGGGTTTCCGACCTTCGGAACTCTTGTTCCGCCAACTTGCGATCCGTGATATCTCGTACCGAACCTGTCATGCGATACGGCCGCCCCGAGTTATCACGAATAGCGTTGCCACGCGTTTGCATCCAGCGGAAGTCTCCTTTTTTCGTCCGCATGCGATATTCGCAGTCGTAAGGCAGGCCTTCTTCCAGATGCCGTCGTAGGGCTTCCTCAGTTTCTTGAACGTCGTCTTCGTGGATCAGCCCCAGGAAGTTCTCGATCGTCGCGTCCAATTCATTCTCGTCGTAGCCGAGAATCTCCATGTAGCGAGGCGACCAGTAGCTTTCGCCCGTTTCTATATTCCAATCCCACAGGCCATCCGACGTCCCTCGCACCGCCAAGTCGAGACGCTCTTTACTCTTTCGTAGTTCCTCTTCTGCCAGCTTGCGATCGGTAATATCGATCGAACAGGCGGTCACCGAGGTTACCTTGCCATCGACGATATAGGGGGCTAACCGATTCAACAGCCACAAAGGACTACCATCGGAACCAATTGTTTTCAGTTCGTATTGATAGGGCTGCTTCGTGGCGACGACTCGATTGACCGCGCCGCGATAGACATCGTGATACTCTGGCGGAATGAAATCGTAAGCACTCGCCCCGATGATTTCGGACATCGTCCGCCCGTCTGCAACTCGATTCAAATACAGAAACTTGCCGTCGAGATCCATCACCGTGATGTAGTCGAGCGCCGTTTCAAGAATCGTCTGCAACCGCGTTTCCGCATCGGTGGCGTCGCGTACCGCTCGATGCAACTCGGTCATATCCCGCGTGATGCCGAGCAGCCGATCGACCTTACCGTCGGCACGACGAATCGGCACGAAATTCGATCGGAACTCCAGGTTACCCTCACCCTGAAAATCGAACTCCGCGAACTCACCGGCGAAGGCCGCCTCCATCAAACCCTCGACACGCTCGCGATCCCGATCACCTATTGCATTCAAATAGGGCGATCCGACGATGCTCGACTCGTCCACCACTCCGATCATGTCCAGACCGGCTTGGTTCATCGAAAGAAATCGCCCGTTCAAGTCTATCTCGTGAATACAATACGGAGACGCGTCGACGAGCGTCTGATATCGCTGTTGTTCATTGAAGCGGGACTCTTGGGAGTCATCTCGGCCTGGAATTTTCCGGATCGACGCATCCGTCGCCCGCTCAGGGTCTTGCGTAGTTTCTCCAGCAACCCCGGCAGCGTTGACGGAGAATGTTTGTCGCTCGTTAAGCAGCGCCTGAAGCAGGCTGCGTCGCGTCACGACACCAACGAACTCGCCCGCCACGTTCTGCACAACTTGGGTTTCAATGTCCGAATTCGCAAACAGCCGTCCCAGTTCGTCGAGCGAGGTCGTATCGAGAACCGCCTCACCGGGGTGCGCCTCCACGAGATCTTCCGTGCAAGCGTCGCCCAGCGACAAGTTTGCATTTTGAAAACTCGAAACACCAACGCAGCGCCCATCGACCATGACAGCAACGTGCGACGGTCGCCGACCGCGGACTTCAGACAGCATCTTCGACACCGGCATTCCGGCATCGACCCGCATCACTTTGTCGCAGAGAGCGTTTCCGGCGAAGCTTGAAACAGCTGTATCGTCACCATTGCAATCGTTGCCAGATGAGTGAGACTTCGTCATCGCCCAACATGCTCTCGATAGAGAAAGGAACTTGCCTGGAAAAACTCACGACGGATGCGGGGGGTGGAAAGCAAATGCGTTGGGAGAGCCACTGCGCAAGGCCTATGTTACCAAGCCTTGAAGCAACGTAAAGCTCAATTTCCCACCGAAGGCCCCACCGAAGGCCAGAAAGACCACCCACCCTCTCCAGAGGGGTTACTACCGAGCAAATAGATAACCCATCTCTGACCCTGGTGAAGATGCAGCACCCCGCTCTGCTAGACAACTTATTGTCCAACTACGGCGACACTCGAATCGAAAGCGGCGGAATCGGCACGCGGATGACAATGTCGTCGCCGAACCATTCCGGATCAACTTCGTCGTCCGGCACTTTCCCCACAACTTCGGCCACCGTGTCTTGCCCGTCCCCGCCAACACTATAGAGCAGGTACCCGTCGGCTCGTCGCTGATACTCTAGGGGCGCCGCAGCAAAAACATCTTGCGGAACCTCGTCCAGAATTTCTGGCGAGAGCGAATCAAGCGACTCCGGGTACTCGCCATGGTCCACCTGATAAATCGCCAACGCAGTAGCCACCGTGGCGACATCGAGCGTGAGATTCATGGAGGCCTGGGAATTCATGATCACGCTAGGTGAGAAGTAAAATACGGATTGAATCATGAGAGAGAGTAGTTCGGAACGGGCCTCACGACTTACCCAAGAACGAACGACGAGCCTCGCCTCTTCGCTCGCGAGTAGCTCTTTGAAATCCGCATCCGCCTTGTCCACCACGGAGGGATCTCCGCTTTCTATCACAGCGATCTTCTTATCGAAGCCCTCGTTGATTCGACGCATGACGATGTTCCAATCGACCGAACCGCGACCGAGGGGACTCTTCACCGCGTCTTTCTTGCGGAAAATATTCAGGCTCTCGACAAGGTCCACTAAACTACCGCGCTCGTGCCGCAACGACTGAGCGGCATCAATGGCCTGCAGTCGCTCAAACTCGTCCGCCGTCTCGGCCAGGGTTGTCCATCGCCTGAGACTCTGTAGCTCGTCAAGTGAACGTTGCAGGAGTTCCCTGTCCACGCCTGGCAGCGAAACCAAGTGCATGTGCGAGCGGCAAGCGGTGCTGTCGATGGTAATCGCAATCAACAGGTCGATCAGACGCGCTGGCTGGCGGCCAACCGACCGCGCTAGCCGGTGAATCGCGAAGATATCCTGCTGGGCTTCGGCAAACCGCCCTTCGCCGGCGTGCCACATCGAACGCGTCGCAAAGCCACGCGACAAGGACTGGCACTCTCCCACCATCGAGAACGGAAGCTTGAGCAGTGGTGGCTGACCAGCTCGGACGAAGGGGCTGTAGAAGGTTGGCCGCAGGGTTGCCTCGCGTGCCAGATCGAGCGATTTCTGATTCTCGCGTGCCCACTTCGCCAGCGGCGGAACCGGCTCCGAGGTCCATGGGTAAGCCATCGCATTGTCACAGATATCGTAGTACTCCGAATCTGCTTCCTGCTCCAGGGCTGACCTTTTATCAGGCGGCCGCTTCCCGGCAATCGAGTCGATAAATTCTTCGACCTGTGGCACCATGAAGTCCAGAAACGCCTCTTCGTCCGCGGAGAGTTTCTCCTCCGTCCAACCACTAGAACGCAGAATCTCTTCCGCCCATTTTTCCCCTGCCGTCCGATAAGGCCCCTCCCAAGGGCCCACGTAATACTCCCCCTCTTCCGGCAGCGACTCAATACCTAGCTCCGCAAACCAGGCCGGGCGGATCGCCTTGTCGATCGACTCCGGCCCAACCACCTGCATCAGCACGACCGCGGCATTATTCTCCGGCGTCACCCCCGCGCGTTTCTTCTGCCGCAGGTACTCGAAATAGTCAGGCAAACCGTCAGATCCGAGCGGCTCCGTGATAAACGTCGTCTCCTTGGAGATCTCGATCGGCGGGTCCGGTAACCAGCGCAGCGAAAAGAGACCGATTGGAATCAGCAATACCGCTAAGAGAATCCAACGCCGCTTGCCCATGAGCTTGCCCGCTTGAAGAAGGAATGAAACCCTGTGATACGTCTTACCGACTACCAGCAAATCTAACGGTCCCGCTCCCATTCGGCAAGAAAAAGCAAGAGTTCCGCCGGCGTGCCCAATAGCTGCCGCAAGTGATTGTTGTCGCGAACGATTTTCTCCAAGCCCGTCTCGCGTACGTAACCGAGGCCGCCGAACACCTGCAGCATGTCATTGGCGGCGTCGCAGAGCAGATTGTGTGCCTGGGCTCGCATGCTCAGCACGGCTGAGAGACCGCCTGAATCGAGTGGGCGACGAGCGGCCGCTTCCAACAGCAGCTCGACCGAACGAATCGTACTCGAGCCGCGAGCGAGCATCTGCTGAACCGCTGCGTGCTGGTCGATCGCCTTGCCTCCCTGAACGCGAATCGCCGCGTACTCGGTCGCCTTGTCATACGCCTGTTCCAGGGCACCCAGCCCGATGGCGACGAGTGCCAGGGCGCCGAGCTGCATAGCTTCACGATAGATTCGAGTGGCGGTAGCCGCTTCGATGTCGACGACAGGCAAGGGTGAAGTGTCGCAAGATAGTAAACGCCAGGCGTTCGTTTCATTCAGGCCGTGGCTGTGTGGCAGTTCTTCGACTTGAAGATCGGAGCGATTAAAGACGGCCCATTGGAGGGCGTCAGCATCACCGGAAGAACTGGCTGCATCGAAGCAGGGGACAATCAACCGTTGCCAGTCGCCTGCCGCTTGAAACAGAAACTGAAGCACGGATTCCGAGTCTGCGATGTTTGTATCGACATTTGTTTCGACGAGCAAGAAATGTTCAGCCAGTTGTTTACGATCTTGCTCGTTAAGCTGCCGGTTCTTTAACAGTCGGGCGAGGCTGGCAGCGGAGAGACCGTAACGGCCTTGCAGCGCCACGATCGTTGTCCCTACTGGCGTTGTCTCAGTGGATTCGAGCCCCAGGGCACGGGCAACAAACTCGCCCAGCGATTGCTGATGAAAATGAAATGCGACGCCGGCGTTCTCACGAGCCACCGCGCGAAGAGCGGCGACGCTCAGGGCGATGCCACTTGCGCCTTCCATCGTTTCCCAGAGCGCGGCGCCTGAGCCATCTTCTCCCGTCGGCAGCAGGCCCAGTTCCTTCGCCTGACGTGACAGCTGAGTTAGTTGCTCTGTCGTGATGGTTCGCTCCGGCCGCTTCGCTGCCGCCCCTTCAATAGCCGACCGCACCACGCTTGCGCAGAATCGGCGTATTTCGGCCAGCAACTGGTCGACCGTTGTTTCGGGAAGCGACGTTTCTTCGGGGAGCGACATTGACAGCAATAAGGGAAGCTGGAGGGACCATCTCTGAGGCGACAGTCTAACATCCCGGACCGATTTCCAAACGGGGCCGCGAAATGCCCCGCCCTAAAGCGGTGTCGGCGATCGGCTAACCAACTCTGGCC
>CAYLRE010000009.1:24445-40837 GCA_964385715.1 uncultured Planctomycetaceae bacterium | reverse complement strand
TCGAACGGAATCTGCGGACCACCCAAGCTGAGGATGATCGAGTTCACCGTCAACAGGCTCTGCAGTCCCGTCAGGTTCATACCGGTCGGGAATACGTTACCCATGCTACGCGTGGTCACGCCGGGTTCTGCGAACGAGGTCGATTCCGACAACTCGTTGCTCGTGGCGGTCGGGAACGATCCCAGGAGAATCGTGCTGTGATTTCCCGGGATGAAGCTGTTCGAACCGTTCTTCAGAACGTACGAAATCAGCGTGTTACCTTCCCAGTCGATGGTCACATCGCCGGTGGCCGAATCGTAAATCAGATCCGGAATGGCCGGATCAAGATCGCCAGCCGGGGTAACAGTCGACAGCGCGGGGCTAGCAAGGAACATTGTGGCGACTAGAAGCGCCACGGTCGCAAAACCTCGATTCATTAGAAAACTCCTTGTTGCAAAAACACTGTGTCTCATCACTCCACGTCTCTCCTTTCGGGGAAAAAGGCTGGACTCCGCCAGGCAAGCTAATGACCAATTTAGGTTGAACGCCCGCCGAAAAAAAAGCGGCAATGACACTCTTAATTTCCTGTTCCCAACACGGATTAAGAGCCCCCTCGTCGCTTTTCTTACACACGTCGAACGTAAAACCGAGTCACGAGCTATTCCCTTGAAAACTAAGTCCCTACGAACCCAGCCACCGCTCCAATTCTTTGAATTGGTAGAACGCTGACTATCATCTTTCATCAACAAGTACCAAAGTATCCGGGGTGATTACCCCTGTCAAGGAAATTGTCCATTTTATTCCAATTTTCACGCGAACCTGTGAGACGAGTTTTTTGCCTCCGTTCCACACGGCAAAAGTGAACCAGTTCCGCGTCCGTATTGAACTTCAGATCATCACACGAATCCCCCTTAAAAACTAGTGTTTCTTGCAAATAACCAGAAATGACTATAATTTCAGTGGCATTTATTGAGTTGAAACCACATGCCCGTAACGTCGACTTTGAGGGTTGGGTATCCAGCGAAAAATATCGCCTGAATACGAAGAAAACTCCTGCCAATTGACGCCGCTTCAAATACCAATAAATTCCCCCGCTAAACTGTCCCAAAACGATCCGCCGCGCCCACGCAAACGCTCGGAACCAAAGCATGAAACGGGCCCTAGAGAGGGTCACTACAGGCGGGCGGAAGCGATATCCCGCACGCGCCTGCCCGCAATGCGATCGCGCTCGCCTGTACCGCTAGAAGAGCGTCCGCAGCCGCAAGCCAAAGACCGTAACGGCCTGTTTGCTCGGCGCGTGGGCCGGGTCAATCACCACTTGCACGTCGGGCGTGAGATGCGTGTGCGGGGTCAGGTACAAGCGATAGAACGCTTCGACAGTGTACTGGTCGCGCAGGGCGCGATTCGTTGGCTCTGCCCAAGAGCAGGCGATGCCGATAACGTCGTCGTTCTGGCAACGAACATTCTCAAAGCCGACTCCGACCGAGAGATTCTCGCGAGTGCCGTTCAGCCCTCGATGCGCATAGGCATATCGCAAAAAGGGCACGACGTTGTTACAGCAGCCGAGTTCCTATTCCATCGTCAAGGCGAACCCGCGATCGCTCGCTCTGCCGGCATTCTGCCGCGGATCAACACTCCAGAATGTGATGTGGTAGCCCCCGGCCCCCGGCTGGCCGAAATTCGGTGTCAGCCCTGCTTCGACCGCCGTGAAGTACTCCCCTTCTCCGAAAAACGTGTCGAAGCCCGCCGTCGTACGGCGACCGTTGGCGTCATGCACTCCGGCAACGAGATAGCACTCTTCACTAGGATAGATGGCCGCAGCGACGCCCAATCCCGCCCCCGGCAGCGGCATCGGTAGTGTGTCGGAAAATGCGGGGCTCAAGAACGCGTAGTTCGAACTGACGTAACGGCCGCCGTCGTAGATCAGAGCCGGATCCATCTTGCCGAGCCGAGCCAACATTCCGTCGTCAGGCGAACCCTGCTCCCAGTACGCTTCGACGAGGGCGAAGTCCTGTCGGCCGAAGGAGACAATCGTGCCGCCCATTGTGCCGGTGTTCAGTTCGTTGGGCGAAATCTCGCCGTAGCGATGCCGCGATTCACTGCTGAACACGAATGCCCCCTGACGACAACAATCGCAAGCGAGCGGCTGCCAACGGCCAAAGAAGTCGAGATCGCCGCCGCTCCCTTCCCGCGGGCCGGCGAAGACGGTGTCGGCCCCCTGGTACACGGCCGTGTAGTTGAAACCGAGATCGAGTCCCCACGAGTCGCGCAGATTGTCCGACGCCCGTTCCCAAATGCGGTGCAGCGGTGTCAGGGGCCCCACTGCAAACAGCGAATCGACCTGCCGATCCGATTCCGCAAGCTGGGCTCCTACGTTGTCTGGCACGTTGCCAAGCTGCCGGCGTGCAGGACCGTCTGCCGGTTGCGCCGGTATGGCTTGGTCTGGAATAACGACGGCCGGATCACGATCGCTCGGCGACTGCGCCTGCGCAAGCGACGGAAAAGCGAGCGGCATTGCGGCGGCCAGGCAGACCGCTATCGCAAGCTGGATCCAAGTTTTTCGCCTCGCCAATTTCACGTCCATATGCCCTGCGACAGTCGATTTTTGCGCACAAAGACCTACTTTCGCTATCGACTTCCGCATCTCACCAAGACGAGAAAGGTTTACCCAGCCCGCAAGGTCACCCAACTTGCGAAGAAAGCACGGGCCGCGAGCAAACGCCGGGACTCGCGACTACTCCTCATCCCGCGCTGCTTCCCACCGCAACATCATGCGGTCGACTTCAAATCCCTGCTGGAACACCTGGGTAATTCTTCGTGTGTCGGAGATATTCTTGGCCGGATTGCCATGCACCAGGATTAGGTCGCCGGAGAGTCCCTTCTGCAAGGATCCGAATTCCTTCTCTCGGCGGAGAATCTTGGCCGCGTTGTAAGTGCAGCACTTGATCGCTTCGAGCGGCTCAATGCCTGCCATCACGAACAGTTCCAATTCGCGGTGCATCACCTCGCCGTCCCAAAGGCTGGGGTAAACGCAGTCCGACCCGCCGGCAATCAACACGCCAGCGTCGTGCGCGTTCTTGATGTTCTTTAGAAACGCCGCCCGAAACCGACTCAGATCGCCGAAGCCATTCTGTTGATAGAAGGCGCTCGGGCCGTCGTAGTAGTTCCGGCGAATCTGGGGATAGACCATGTAGAACTCCATCACGGTCTTCTTGCCCCACACGTCGACGATGAGCGGGTTCTTGAGCATCAGCCGCTTCCCACCTTCGTCCTTGACGCGCAAGGCCGACATCGCCTCGCCCAAGGTCGCGGTCACGATGCAGAACCGATCGTTGTCGGCCATCCACTTGTTGTCCTTGGCCGAAACCTCATTCGGAGTCGAGTGTGCCCAGCCGTCGATGCCGGTCGCCTCCATCACGGTCGCATCCATATTCAGCTTCCAGAAATCGGCGATCACCTTGATGTCCCGCTTATGGGCCTCGGCCACCACAATCTGAGCGGCGTGCGGTGACATGCCGGTGTAGAGCTTGATGATCTCGATCTTGTCCTTCTTGTAACGATCCATCTGCTGCGGAACCGCGGCCAGCGAAGTCACCTTGGTCGACACCCCGAAGGTGGCGTCGCCAGAGGTGTTGCCCGCTTCCCAACCGCTAGGCGACTGTGACCAGGGCGCCCCGGTAGTGAAGAATCGCGGTCCGCCGACCAGACCGCTGTCGAGTCGATCTCGCCACTTGAGTACGAAGTCGTGGTCGCTACCCGCGTCAAGAATTGTGGTCACGCCCGCATAGAGATGGGCACTCAGACTTTGCTGAACCGACTTGTCGTCGAATCGGGGCTTGAACTTGTCGCCGGGGATCGTGCCGTTCGCCCAACCGCCCTGCAGATGGACGTGCATGTCGATCAAGCCCGGCATGGCGGTCTGCCCTTTACCGAAAATGGTCAGAGCGTCGGGCGGAACCTCAATCGAACCGCTGGGGCCGATGGCCGCGATCTTTCCACCCGAGAGCAGAATGTCCTGATTCTCGCGCGGCTCGTTACCCAGTCCATCGATCACGCGGATCCCTTTGATGAAGGTCGGCCCGGTCCGATAGATGGGACCTTCTTGGGCCTGGCCGAGCTGTCCGCCCATGACAGAGAACGCGGCGACTAGCAGCGCGATCCAAACTGCGAAACGAGAACGACGAAAACTCCAAGGCGTGATCAATGACGTTCTCATCGTTCGACTTCTCCTACTCGTCAGTCTTGTCGAAATAGAACCGACAGTCGGCAGGTGCTCGCCCCCTCCCTCGCATCGACGCAACGTCTCAATGCCATCCTACTCCTCTGCAAAGACAAGTTTCCAGTCACGCCGCATATCGACGACGGTCCAGCCCTTCTCCTCCGCAGCGTCGAGTCCCTGATCGAGGCGACCGATGTGTGACTCCCGATCGTAGGCCCATTCCCGCTTGTCGTCGGTGTGATGAATGAACATCCCGAAGCGTGGCCCCTCGGCGGCGGTTGTCCACTGGAGCATTTGAAGATCGCCGTCAGAATTGCCAAACGCGGCGATCGGTCGACGTCCGATGAACTTGTTAATCGCCACCGGCTTTCCCTGCTTGTCGTCGATGAAATCGATCTTCGGCCTCCGCACCAAAGCCGGCTGGCCGTCGCGAACCTCATATTCCGTCACAATACTGCTGCCGATCACCTGTTCTGGCGGAACCCCGTACACCTCTTCAGCGAAGGTTCGCATGAATTCAAATCCGCCGCCGGAAACAATGTACGTCTTGAAGTCGTTGGCCCTCAGATAGGCGAGCAACTCCAACATCGGCACATAAACCAGCTCGTGATACGGGCGATTGAATCGCGGATGCTCGGCGGTGCGAAGCCAGGCCTTAACGTCATCGGCAAACTCTTCGGTCGTCATGCCGGCATGCGTTGCCATGACCAGTTCGAGTAATCCCCGCTCGCCCGCGGCGGCCAGCGCTTTCATGTCTCCGTCGAGCACCGCCTTGAACGGCTGCTTCGTTTTCCACTCGGGGTGATCGGAGGCCCGCTGGCGAACTCGGTCGATCGCAAACTGCAACTGGAAATAGACCGGTCGCTCCGCCCACAGGGTGCCGTCGTTGTCAAAGACCGCGATCCGCTCTGCCGGCGGTACAAAGTCAGCCCCGCCCTGCTCAGTCACTCGGGCGACGAAGTCAAGGATCGACTTTTTGGCCACCGTGTTGTTCCAGCTGGGCAGAGGATCGCCAGCCGAACCTGCCGCCTCTGCACCGGAAGGGTCCGCCGCTCCAATCACCGGCCACGTGGCCACGACCACCACCGCCGACAGCAACAGCCCCTGACACGCTCCCAATAGAAGCATCCGTCCCACGTGCGGCCAGCGCCCCACCGTGTCGTCACGTAGCGCATCACCCATAACTCGTCCCCCTTAGGCCGATCTCAAAGTCGGGCCCAAACAGACCACCTTCCGGCGTTTTCACCTAGTCCGACTCTTCCAGCCAGCTCCAGGCGTTGTCGATCTCGCCGGAATCGAAATACTTGATTTTCGCCATCGTGAATGGAGCACAAACCTTAGCCATCCACTTCTCCCAGGTTTTCTCGCCGACTAAGGCAATTCGCTCGATCTTCGTGCAATGGGTCGTCGCGAAATTAATATCATCCCACAGGGCGTGGGCATCCCAGCCATGAAAATCATGGAACCAGGCCAAGATGCGTACCTTGCCTTCACTGGCGATCGCCTCATCAACCCGAGGCACAAACGTCTTGTAGTCCTCGTCATGCAGTTTGTCGCTCATCTTGAAGCCGAGCACGTCGCCGCTACGAGCGTCGAGTTCTTCGATCATATCGAGACTCCTTTGTCATAGAGTTTGTCCCGACCAGCGGTCATCGACCATGCAGCAAGCGAAGGCTACTTCGAGCCCCCCCCCTCGGTGAGCGTCTTCATCACCTTGTCGAGTGAGAAGCTGGCCGCCTTCTGACGTGGCGGAAACTCCTTGAATGTCTTCAGGAAATTCCCAACGTACGTCTGCGCCGGCACCAATAAGAACGCCCGATCGAGCAACCAGTCGTTGTAGGTGTTGGATGTGATCGGGGCTTCCTCGTAAGGATCGCGGCGGAGGTTCAAGATCAACGGAACTCGCAGCGGAACAAATGGATCCATCCAAACCCGCAACGTTCCGGCGGTCTTTTGCTCCATGAAGATCAACTTCCAGTCGCCGTAGCGAAGCGCCGTCAGGTCGCCATCGTCGGAGAAATAGAAGATTTCCTTGCGCGGACTTTCAACCTTGGCCGGACTCTTCAAGTGCTCAGTCAGGTCGTAACCGTCGAGATGAATCTTGTAATTCCTCCCCAAGGCTGGCGACTTGTAGCCGTCAATAAGATCCTCCTTGATGTCGTCCTTTCCGGCCGCGGCAACAAACGTCGGCAACCAATCCATGTGGTGTACAATACCGTTGCTCACGGAGCCAGACTTGATCACGCCGGGCCAACGCACAGCGCACGGCACCCGCCAACCACCTTCCCAGTTGGTGTTTTTCTCGCTGCGGAACGGGCTAACAGCCGCGTCGGGCCAGGTGTTCTTATGCGGTCCGTTGTCGGTCGAATAGTGCACGATCGTCTTGTCGGCGATGCCCAATTCGTCGAGCAGCTTGAGAAACTTGCCGATGTGCATGTCGTGCTCGACCATGCCATCGGCGTATTCGTCCTGTCCAGAAATCCCTCGCAACTCCTTCTTCACATGGGTGCGGAAATGCATCCGCGTTCCGTTCCACCAGCAGAACCACGGCTTGCCTGCCTTGTGCTGGCGGCGAATAAAATCGAGAGCGGCGTCGGACGTTTCGTCGTCGACCGTTTCCATTCGCTTCTTGGTGAGCGGCCCGGTGTCGACGATCTTGCCACCGGCGAATGACTTGATCACGCCGCGTGGCCCGAATCGTTTCTTGAACTCGGGATCCTTGGGATAGTCTTCGTTCTCCGGTTCCTCTTCGGCATTGAGGTGATAGAGGTTGCCGAAGAACTCGTCGAAGCCGTGATTCGTCGGCAGATGTTCGTCACGATCGCCCAGGTGATTCTTACCGAATTGTCCCGTCGCGTAACCTTGATCCTTGAGCAGGACTGCGATCGTAGGATCTTCAACCATCATTCCCTCTTTTGCACCAGGCATGCCGACTTTCGACAGTCCCGTGCGAAACACACTCTGGCCCATGATGAACGAACTGCGACCGGCGGTGCAGCTCTGTTCGCCGTAGTAGTCGGTAAAGACCATTCCCTCACGAGCGATGCGATCGATGTTCGGCGTGCGATAACCGACCATGCCCATCGTGTAGGCGCTGATATTCGACTGGCCGACATCGTCACCCCAGATGACGAGAATGTTCGGCTTTTCGGCCGCCGCCGGGGCTGGCCCGACAAGCAACAGACCTAGCATAAGAACGGGCGTAATAACCAAAACGGCGAAGCGGCGCGCGACAGACATGACAATCCTCCAAAGAAAAAGACGGCGGCGGCGAACACAACCGGTCACGATCGAAGAGAAAAGACGCCGGACGCGCAAGACAGAGCAATACCGTCGAACACCACCGGCATCTGTCAATTTACCAGTTGGCAGCTAGAAGACAACGAAAACCGCAAGATTTTTGCAGAACCTTCACGTGCCTCTGGGTAACCTGGGCGTCTATCAGGCTGCCTCGGGAATGGGCAATTCGACGTGGATCGTCGTCCCTTTCCCTGGATCGCCTTCGGTTCGAACGGTGCCTCCAAAGAGGCGGGCTCGCTCTCGCATCCCCCGCAGACCGAAACTCTCTACTGCCACCGAGTCTGGATTGAATCCCTGACGGTCGTCGCGCACGACAAGTTCGAGTATGCCGTTCTGTTGCATCATCGACACGCAGGCATGCTGCGCGTGGGAATGTCGCCGGATATTGGTTAGCGCTTCTTGAACTATCCGAAAAACTACTCCCTCGAACTTGGGTTCCAAACGTTCGAACTGAACGTCGTGATCAAAATCGACCAGCACATCCGAGTTAGCCGCCTCGTCGGCAATGAGATGCCGGATGGCGGCCACAACTCCCTCTTCATCGAGGATCATAGGACGCATCTCACGAATCAGTCGTCGGCCCTCCGTAATCGCCTTTTGCAGGAGCGATCCCACATTCGAGGCTGTTTGTGCGGCCTGCTCGAGATCCGTCGAATCCTCAATGGGCTGCACCTGCATGTGCGCCCCAACAACATCTTGGACAAATCCATCGTGAATATCGTGGGCGACCATCCGGCGTTCCTGTTCCTGGATCTCAATGAGCTGCCGCAGGAGCCCACGTTCGGCGTCTAGTTCGACTTTCGCCAGCTGCCGCATCGACTCGGCCTCTTGAAGATTGGCGGTCATGCTATTGAAAGCTCCGGCCAGGTCGCCGATTTCATCGGACGAGTCAACTTGAAGACGTGTATCGAGATCGCCGCGGCCAACCTTCTCCGTACCAAGAAGAAGTTTATCAAGTGGACGAAAAATGGAGCGACTGACCTGCACCAATACGAACAGACCCGCACACACCGCAACGAGCAGCAGCCCGACGGCCAGATTGCGAGTCAGGGCAGTTGTGTTGCTCGCGTTCTGGTACCGGCTCGCCGCAAGCTTTGATTCGACATCAATAAAGGCATCGAGCTTTTGCCGGATCTCATCGATGATGGCCTTCCCTGTGCCTGCTACGAGCAAGGCTGCCACGTCCTTGAGTGTCTCCGGATGTGCGTTCATCTCCCGACGCGCCGCGATTTCTGGTTCGGCGGCCTTGGTCGTCCACTCCTGAGCCAAACTCTCGAGTCGATCGACCTTTGCCGACAACTCATCGCCACGGCCTCGATCCGCAACAAGGGCTCGCAACCTGGCAAAGTATCCAGGCAAGTTCGCCTGCTCTCCCTCAAGATACTTATCCAGAAAGCGTTCATCCCCAGTAATCAGAAAGCCCCGCTGGCCGTCCTCCCTATCGACCATGCACTTCTCAATAAGCTCGACCACGAATGCGGACTCCCAGTCTTCTTGACTTGAGAAAGCGGCCTCGATTTCGTGTCCCACTGTCATGACCTTCTTCATAAGGTCTCTGCCCACGCCTCGTCGAAGAACGGCTTGAAGATGTTCGGCGTCAATCTCATGTGTCGCTACTCTCCTGGCCATCGCGATTTCCGGACCAGCGGCCTTGCCCTTCCATTCCTGGACGAGTTCCGCTACCTGCTCAAGCACTGCGACCTGATCGGGATTATCACTGACGAGCTTCATTTGCTCCGACATGACGGCGTCAAAACTCGTGGCTCCTTCGTAGTAAGGTTCGAGAAACTCCTCCCTGTGCGTGATACAGAAACCCCGTTGGCCGGTCTCCATGTCAACGACGAGTTTGGCCAGGTGTCTGGCGTTGGCAATGACCACCGCATCGCGTTCCACGACTTGGCCAAACTGGTTGTTCACGGACACGATTCCGGCCAACACACCCAGGCCAAGAATGGCCGTAAGAAGAACCTGTATGCCGAAGCTGGATGCAAGTTTCGTTCGGATCTTCATTGTTCTGTCTCCGTCATAACGCGTCATCCTTGATCGGAGCAGGTTTGCACGATCCGCCTGAGTGCGATCAGCGATCTAGATAACGGCGACTGCCTGCGACAGGCGACACGACGCTTCTACACAAAAAAGAGCCGCCAGGAATTTGCACAGCGGCAAGCGACGTCGGCGCGACGACGCTCACCAGATGCTCCAGGCGGCACTCACGAGTCGGGGTCATTAGGATTACGGGGTCATTAAATTACGGGGAGGTCTGCGGCTAATCCTTCTCTCGTAAAGCAGTTCGGCTGCCGAACGGCCCTCCGCCCAAACCATTCCCTTCAATATATGTAGGCCACTAGCTAGATCAAGTAGAATCCTGCCCTATCTCGCGTATCGGCAAGCCGAGAATCCGCGCTCAATAACTCGCTAAAAACCCGGCCCGACCGCCCAACATTTCAAAGCAACGTCGCCAGGGCAGACGATCCTTGCCGCAAGGCATCTTTGATTGCAGGAGTGTGAGAGTCGGCGGCGAACTAGCGAGTTCGGCGTCGCCAACCGGCGACGCAAATTCCGACAAGTGCGAGAGCCGCCATCGCGTAACTGCTCGGTTCGGGAACGGGTACCACGTTGCCGGTGATGTTGAGCGTAAGCGGGTCAATGGGACCATGTAATGCAGAGTCGGGGAAGGAGAGCTCGTAGCTGGCGGAAAAGACACCGGGCACGCTCGTGTCAATCATGGCGTCGAATGACAGCGACCTGCCCCATCCCAAGTCTGTGAACGGAGCGAGGTCCGTACTGAGTACTCCGGTGTCGCCAGTACCGACAATGCTTGTCATGTCCAGAAACTCCGTGCCGAACCAATTTAGATTCTCAAGATTCGAAATTTCAAAATCGATCGGCGCGACGACGCTACCGGCGGCGACGGTTCCAAAATCAATATCGAGCGTGTCCAATTCCAGCACATCGTCGAAAGAAGGAATCGGTGGGCCATTCGGCTCAACAATGATGTCGACATAGAGATCAAACGGCACGAGCGGACTCGTGAAATCACGGGCGACGGAATTCACCGTCAACAAGTTTTCCAAGCTAGTCAGATCCAGGTTGGCGGGAAAGACATTGCCGATGTCTCGGATCGTCACCCCGGGCTCGATAAAGCTCGTCGCCTCCGACAATTCATTACTGGTGGAAGTGGGAAACGACCCCAACAGTATCGTGTTGTGGTTGCTAGGGAAAAAACTATTCGTGTCATTCTTGAGCACGTACGAAAGGATCGTACTGGACTCCCAATCTATTTGAACGTTACCCGTAAACGGATCATAAACCAGATCGGGAATGTTCGGATCGCCGATCGCGAGCAGCGAGCTCGGAAAGACCAGATGCGCACACAACAACAGCACGAACGCTAAGCGACTTCCACGAACCATAAGAGCGACCCCAAACCTAGAGAATTCAGCCAGCCGACGGAACGTCGACACTTGCCGTCACCACGCGTGAAAAGAGCGTTGGCCGCATTCTCCCCTATCTGCTAGGGAAATGCAAGAATTTTCTCGGTTTTGCTCCCGCGTCCCGATCCCCCGCGCGGCTACCGCGTGATGACCAGGCCGAAGTTGAGGCCATGGAACAGGACGCTGCCCTGGTTAATCGTCATCGGTCGGACGCCGGTCGTATTGAACTGATCGGTCGTCGAGACTTGTTCGCTCGCCAAAGCGGCTCCGTCGACGAACAGCAGCTGGTAGCCCGCCTTCAAGGTCACGTTGCAGCGGACCTCGTAGACCAAGTCGATGCCCGCTTCGCCAACGAAGGCAGCCTGGTCGTTGCTGTCGGTGGCCGTACTACCAAAGCCCGCGCCGGAAACCACGAAGTCGGCATCTTGGTCGGCCCAATAGAGACCCGCCTTGGCAAAGCTGTTGATGCGAAAACGACTGCAACCCAGTTGACGCGACCCTTTCAGGGCCAGCTGGAACCCGAACAGATCGTTTTCGGTTTCCCAGGCTATGTCCGACCCGACGGCACCGCCGGCCCCTTCGATCCGCCCGGCGAATTCTTCTTCCAGATTCAGATAACGAAAGCCGGCCCCCCAGTACCAATTGTTGCCACAGGGGTTTCTCAGCAGATTCACCTCTAGCGACTGGACTTCCGTCGCATAGTCGAACTCGCCTGTTTCCGCACCGTTCCAATTCGTGGTTGGGGTTGTGAAGATGGTGACATTTGAAGCGGCCTGAGTGAAATCGGCCTGCGCGCCCATGTCGTCGAGCCAGAGGTATCGAACCTCTACGGCGCGATCGCAGTCGTAGCGATAAATGGCCCCTAGGTCGATTCCCGGTTCGTAGTTGAAATCGAAGTCGCTGGCGTTGATCAGCGAAACGTTGCCAGCTGCTCGCTCAACCAACAGGTTGTCGCTCGAATTCTCACGACGCATGTAGAGCACGCCGGCGTGCCACTCCCAGGTCGGCCCAAAGTCGCAATCACCGCAACAGTTGTCGACATCGACCGCACAGCACGAATCGTCTTCGCCCGCAGTGCACGACTGTCCGTAGGCGGTCGAGACCGAGGCGGCCAATAGGGCTAGCGAGGCGAGAACCGCTGAGCGAAACGTGCGCATTTTCGTATCTCCGACTTGAACAGGAAGACGGCTAAACCGCTTCCCGTTGAACTGTCCTATTGGCGCCCCAAAGCAACCAACCTCCTCTCTTATCGACAGTAAAACATCCCTATTGCGCAAAAGCGGAATCAGAAGCCAAACCTTGCCTAACCGGTACAGTTTTTAGCGAGTACGCTAGCAAGAGGCGCAGCAGAACGGACCGCGGCCGCGATCAAGACAGCCAGCTATTAGCACGCGGCCGGCGGGCAGCGGGAAGCCTTTGAGAAAGCCTTGCCGAATTGCCAAATCGAGTGGTGACACCTCGCCCGGCGCGGCGCATGGGTGGATCAATTCCGATGGTCCCCACAATCCGCCGCGCGACCGGCGGCCGGGCCGCTAATCAATCTCGGCCCAGTCGGTCTCAACACCAGGCTCGGTTTCAACCCGGTAGCACCTGACGCTCCAACGCGGCGGAACCGGCATCGTCAACGAATTGCAGGCAACGCGCGCATCGTCGTGCTGGTGTGCTCCGGCAGCGAGATTGAACTTTCGTTCGCCTTCCGCGTCGAACAATTCGGCCACAATCTCGCCTGCGCCACCATCGACGCACTGAATCCGACCCGTCATGAATGCTGTGTGCTGCTTGTCATTCGTGTACTCCAACTCAACTGCTGGACCGGCCATGACATGTCTCCTTGTAAAAAGGGTTCGCAGGTCAACACGCTCTTCTCCCGGAATTGTACGCATCCGCATTCGACGGACGCGAGGAATAAACGGCGGTGCTTACTAAAGAACCAGAACGCCAAAGGACACAACACAAATCGACTTTCCGCTCCATGGCGAGTTGTGTTTACATCTGGTCCAAGATGGCCTCCATTTCTTCAGCCCTGAACGCTCGCGTCGTTTGAGCTCTAACATTACCCAGGGAACCGACATGCAGCATCAACGTGGCAGCGGTTTCCTCATCCGCGGCTTCCATGAGAACAATGCCATCGTTGACTCCTAGCGTCCAGTAGATGCCGATAATTCGTACTCCCATCTTCTCAGCGACAGCTTCAACCGCATTCGCCCGCTTGCACGTGTCGTGAATATTCTTGAACCCCTGCTCCGTAAACTGAATCGTGCTGAGGAAGGTAGCCATCGGAGACGCTCCTTTCTGGTGAGACCAAAACGACTTCGACCACGGTCAACGCTCATTCTTTAACGCGCGCCACAGAGCCGCTCATGCATGACTTCTGTTCTCAAGGCGACGACGACGTGCTGCGAGAACTCCACGCCGGACGCATATCAGTGCAGATCATGTGCCAAATCGAGTCGCGCAAGACTACGCAACGAAAGGGCACCACCACGCGTTTCTAAAGACAGCTCTAGCGCGCGATCTAGCACATGCGTGTGCTGAAAGTTGCGCGGTGGGACGCTCTCAAGGTGCCGCAGCCGCTACCGCAATACCTGAATGAGCGCGATGACAAACCCGATCAAGCAGACAAGTAGGTCGGTGGTTCAGGGACGTTGGCATGACAACGAGCAACGCTAGTGGAACTCTCAGTAATCAACATGACGTTGCCGCTAAGACATCCCTAAAGCGTCAATCGTCCAGAAAATCTGCGACGACCTCGCCCAGTTCCGGCGACCGCAAGTAGCCATACGACTTATGGTGGTTTCGCTTGCCCTCTTCTTTCTCGATGAACTCGTTTTGAATCGGTCGATCGATTGGCTGAATCTCAGGAAAGTCATCTTCAAGATCACTGTCAATGGCCACGCAGTCCAAACGGTCGTACAAATTGAACCAGTCGGTGACGTTTTCCTTTAGCCCCGCACGATTCTCGTCGGTCAGGCCGATTTCAGCCTGGACAACAGATATCCCCAGCGGCGAACCGATCGTAATCAAGCGGTCGATGTGGCGAGTCCCCTCAAGAATTACATCCAAAGAAACGAAGCTTCCCATGCTGTGACCAATGAGACAGACTTGCGAATCAGCCGGCAGCGCGCTGAGCGCGTCCTGAACAACCTGTTTCACAGGATCGCGTCTACCTTGTCGGAAGTAGAGATCGACATCGCGGACAAACGTCTCGTAAACGGCTCCGGCCACCTCATTGGTTATGAAGGATGCGACCACGTCACGTACCTGCGAGATGATGTCTTCCGGATCATCGCCGTCGCCAGGTTGAAGAATCCGGCTGATCCTGTCTTCCAGCTCGCGGGTCACCACCCCTTTGGCGATTCCCCTGGCGCGGAAACTCCATTCCTCCCGAAAGGTATAGGCGCGAAAGTTAACGCTGCCGTCGCCCGATTCCTTGTATTCATCTTCCTCAGCCGTTAGCGGCTGCCGCCCTGGCTCGATCGCCTCCGTCCAATAGGCAACGTGAAAATTCTCCGCCGCGATTCCGCGCCCCACCGACTCCTCCAGGTACCGCTTCAAGCGTGGCACATATAGATCCAGCGGAGGTTTTCTTCCCAGCCCGTGAACGAAAACAATTTCCTTAGCCATGGTGCACCTCGTATTTTCGTAGCCCAAAAAGAATGATGTTTTTCTTGCCTGCCACTTCCTGCCCGTCCAAACATCAGCGTCGCGAGCGAATCGATCGCCAACTCGATAAGGTCACGGTAGCGGCCACCAGCAATTTGTCAATATACTCGCTGGTGATATATGGACTTCCGTCGCCTCAGACGGACGTTGGAACGACGACAATGCGGTCGACCGCCACCTGAAGAAAAGCCAACAATGCGGGAGCCCCGGCAAGATACGCAGACTAGACGTTCCTGCGCAGCCGCACGTTTTGTTAGAAAAATGGGCTGCTGCGCTAGCGCAGGCCTTGCTGCTGCCGAAAGTCGTGCGGCATGTGCGTGACGAGAACGCGGATCGTGTGCGAACCGCGATAGACATCGACCGCTATGATCAGGCCGGTGTCATCCTATCAGACCCGCCTTCGACGACAAGCGAAAAAGGCAAACGCGACGACGCCAATTCCTGCCATTGCCCAGGCTGACGGTTCCGGGACAATCATTTGGCCGTCACTCAACGCCATCATAGATAACGTGGTTCCGTCGAAGCTGGTATCGAATTGAAAATCATCTTCCAGGCCCGCGAATCCGAAGGTAACGTTGTTGGTCAACAGGCCGGCGACCGACAGGAAATCGAAGCTGTCACCGGCTTGCGGCGCGTAACTGAAATCAAAGACGATGTCGCCGCTAAAATTGGCATCGCCGAGGATGTTTAACACATCGAATTGTCCAGCACTTATTCCCTCGACCTCAATGACCAGGAAACTGTCCGCACCGAGAACGTAATCACCGTTCACGGTCATCAACCCTGGCGAGTGGCCCGGAACATGGACGCCTCCTCCTTGATTGATGATGTCACCATTGATCGTTCCGGTTCCCGAAAGCACGCCCCCAGGGCCTACATGAATTGCATTCGAGTTGGCAGGCGACGTGATGTCTCCAATATTGATGGAACCGCCGTTCAGATTGATGACACCGTTGTCGTGGACGTTGAGGTGGTTTGCGACGTTGACGACCGCGCTATTCCACACGTCCAGAACCCCGCTTCCGCCTTCTCCGATGAGCATGTCGTCGACCACGACGGTCGTGCCAAGACCGTCTGCAAACATAAAGCCCTCCCCACTTCCGCCGATCGTCTCAAAAACGGTTTCTTCCCATTCGACACAACGCCTTCCCCCAAAAAAACTCCGCTGATAACAGCTCCGTCGCGTCTCAACCGTTTTGACGGTTTCAGCTTCACCCCCAAGCACGACGTCAGAAGCCTGCAAAACGCCACCGTTTCTAAGTTCCACATTGGCGTCGACCTCTCTTCGAGCAACGGTCAAGCGATCGATGTCGAGTACCTTGCCGCCGTTGCGAATATCGAGACGACCGCTGCCGTCCTGCCCCATCGAAAGGATCACGGAGTGACCACCGACATCCCAATCGCCACCGTCGACGAGAATGCCGCTGCCGTGAAGCAATGAATCGGTCCGAACATTTCCCACCGTCACTAATCCGGACGTCTCTAGCAAACCTCCGTTTGAAACTGTCACAGCCGCCAGCGAATTATCGACTGCCAAGGCCATGCCTCCATTGATGGTCAGCCGTGATCCAGCGTCGGTAACTACGATACGAGCGTGTGTATCAGCCGACTTTCCGACCGTTACATCGCCATCCGTCACATTAAAAACACCCCCGTTGCTAATCGTTGTCGTCCCATCGTACTAATCGAAGTCGACAGCGGATGCGGAAACACCGTTTCCGGCGTTAAACGTCCCCGTTTCGACAACGACTCTTCCACCGAAAGGTCTCGAAAAAACTCGACTGCCCCCACGACCTT
>CAYLRE010000009.1:0-24435 GCA_964385715.1 uncultured Planctomycetaceae bacterium | reverse complement strand
CGAAAGTCGACAACTCGTGCGCCTGAAGCGTCCACGCGCCGGAACCTATCTTTGAAATCGTGCCGCCACCAGTAAGCTGCCCAACAAAAGACACCGCTTGATTACTCTGTCCCAGTTGAAGCACTCCGTCCGTCAACACCTGAACGACGGACGTACTGCCTAAACCGTGAACGGCGTTGAAGACGCCGTCGGTGACCTGAAGCTCACCGGAGAATCCGTCCAGTGCGGTCGCCCCCGACAGTTTGAACTCCTCACCGCCATGCTTGATCAACACACTCTGGGAATTGCCCGTCACAACGCCGGCATAATCGTCTAAAGAATCAGTCGTAAATCGCAGTTGGCGATCTACCAGATTCAGGGTTCCGCCCGCTCCCGAAAGACCTTTGATCTGTTGCTTCGAGCCATTCAGATTGAGCGTTCCGTCGTCGGTCAAATAGACGTCGGTACCGGTCGAAATAAGATTATCTGCGTGGAGTCGCACCTCACCGTCGTCAATCTGAAAGGTACCGACATCAATCGGATTGGACACATCGAGACGTCCCACATCGCGTTTTAAGAACGTGCCCGGGCCTTTGATTAGGCCAGGCGTGACCGCCGCAAGCGAATGAAAGAAATGAAAATCTCCCTCGCCGATGTGAAGCGTGCCGTCGAAATTGTTAAAGGCATTGGAGCTTCGCAGTTTAACGGTGTTGCCGTTGAGCTTTTCAATTCGGCCGCCCGACGTGCCACGAAAATTGACCAGCAGTTCGTCCCCCTGGTTGGGCACAAATCCCAGTGTGCCCGATCCCGTGTCGATTTCGCCCGCGTTGGCCGTCAGTCGATTAACGACTTCGTCCGTATCCTTCAGATCAAATGTGCCTCCTTCCAAGTGAACGTCGGTAAACGAGGCGAGATTGTTACCGCCGAGCAAACGCACGATTCCCTGGTGAATCTGCAATTGGTCAATGGCCAACTGACCGGAGACCGTCAATAGTCCCGGGCCACGCTTGTGAATCGTGTCATTCTCACTGTTCACCGTCTCGCCAGCGAAATTTAGCTTCGGCGGAGATGCAACATCAATGTCCATCTCCGAACCACCAACCTCGAGCCGACTTTCGAATACGGCGGCGTCCACGGAACTTCCTGACGGATCTGTCCGCAGTGCCACGTCGATCAAAATGCGAGCATCCGTAGTTCCAACCACCGGCTCTGGGGCATTAAGGTCCACGACAATCTGATTGAAAATGCGAGTCCCCGGCTCCATCGTCAGTATGTCAACATGCTGATCCTCATAGAGCGCGACGTTCGGACTCGGTGCCTGCCGGTCGATGAAGGCTTCGTCACCATTCCCAGGAACGCTACCTTGGTCCCAATTGACACCATTCCTAAATCCGCCGCACGAATAAGTAGATCCATCGATGGGATCGGTGCAGGTGACGACGTCACCTTGCCATTTGAAGACGGCTGCCCGTGCCGGCACATTATTCGCGAAAATAAACGCGAGTGTCAGTAGGAAATATGAATGACGCAAATAGGTTTTCACGGCGGCCCCTCGAATCTTAGGAAAGCACAACAGAAAATTACTCGTTCGAAGCAGATCAACAAAAAAAGCTGCCTGGACCCTCACGGCGCGCTTTTGCGCCGGCAAGAGGTTCCAGACAGCTCTTTTCGAGTAGCGATTCCTTGAATTACGGTTCGCCGCCAACGACCCACAGGGGGTGTGCCATACCGCACACACTTCCCCCTTAAAATAACCCCATCCGATTGAGAGATGCAAGCGGATTGTTGAATGCTTGCCTGGAAGCCATATCTGCCATGTGTTTCCTATTATTTTACCGAGCAGCAAGAGCTCTACCGCGACGGAACACAGGAATCGCCGCTGCCACGCCCGCCTGCCACAAAGGGTAGACCACCAAGTCGTCGAACGGATGACCAAACCTAGTGTGGTCCGAAATGTACACGCCGATCAACAGAACCAGTGCGCCCAGAACGGCGCCGGAGAGTGTGACGAAGAGCACCATGCGTCGTGAATGAAGGCGAGAGACCTCTACATAGATTGACAAGGCAACAAGCAGCGCACCGACTCCGCCGGCGATCGCTCCGGCAATTGCCGTTGATAGCAGCCCGTTGTCGAATCCCGTTAGCCGCATTGAAAGCAGCGCCGCTACGATCGCCGCGATATAAGCGACTGTCGAACAACCGACCAAGGAGACTTTGGAGTCTCGCCGAAGCGACTCAATGGATCCGTCGATGGACTGCGATATGGCCACACCAAAAATAGCGCCCGGCAACAGCACTGCCAAGGGCGGGAGAAGCACGGAAAACCCGGAACACAAACCGGAGGCGAGTCCAGTCCTGGCGAATACGAAGATCAGGGATACGGTTGCCCTCGTCATACCGGGCTAACCGCATCACGGAGCTGCCATTAACGAACCGGCTGGCGTTCTCAACATTTCTTTTTTGTTTTGAACCCGGCAGGTGTGGTAGGGTCGGAGTGCGTCTGTTCTTTGACAATTTGGTTAGAAGTTAACACTGGGGTGCCAGCAGCTGTTGTGGGACGGTCTCCTGACCGTCCCACTTGGTCGACCGAAGGTCTTCTTGCAATCTTGTCAATCTGGGAGACCTGCGGTCCTGTTAGTGGAGCGGTCGGGAGACCGCCCCACAACGGCGACTTTTTTGGCGTCACGTGCAAATCGGGCGAATTAACGCTAAGGGATTACCGACCAAAGAGTTGTGGCAAATAAAGCGGCTAGCCGCCATTGACGCAACTTCTGCGGCGGCAGCGACTTGGAGTTTTTTGACCCCAACCCCGTTTTCCGCCAGATGGCAAAAAAAGTCGGGCAGACGGAGGGTGCCACTGGTCGTGTCAGTGCTGGGTGATGCAAAGTGGTTAGCCCACGCAGTTATGGGACGGTCGGGAGACCGTCCCATTCAGTGGACCGCAGGTCTCAAAGACACCATGTGGAGCGGTCAGGAGACCACTCCATAACACGGATTTGGGACCATTTGGCTCGGCAGGAGCCTCGCCCTCCCATACGGCCCCTACTTGATCTCAACCCTATAGGGTAGCACGGTATTGACCGGCGAGCGGAACAGCTCCCGCAACCACTGGGCATCAGCCAACGGCCGCGTCAGTTCCAGCAATACGCCTCGCAGCTGCTGGGCACCCAAGCTGGTCGTTTCCAACGACTCGCCCTCAAACACGGTGTCGAAGAAACTCTTCGGCTTCGGTAGCACCCACAGGTCGACCTTGTCGTCGTCGCCTAACTCGGCCATCTTCTTGGCCTCATCGATGGCGTCCTTCAACGTGCCGATTTCGTCGATCAGACCGTTTTCCTTGGCCTGACGACCGGTGAAGACGCGGCCCTGGGCCAAGTCCTCGATCTGTTTGAGTTCCATGTTACGACCGGCGGCCGCCTTGGTGGTGAACTCCTTGTAGGTGTCGAGCATCATCTCCTTCATGGCCGCTCGCTCAGAGTCGGTAAACGCCTGCGTCGAGGAGAATGCTCCGCTGTTCTTACCGCGAGCAATCACGTCGACCGACAGGCCGACCTTGTCGTACAGGCCGCCCATGGCGAGCTTGCCACCGACAACGCCGATCGAACCGGTCAGCGTACCGGGCGTGGCGAAGATCTTGTCGGCACCCATCGAGATGTAGTAACCACCGCTGGCCGCGTAGTCGCCCATGCTGGCGATCACCGGCTTGTCGATTTTCTCGACTTCGCGCCAGATCAGGTCGCTCGCCAACGCCGATCCACCAGGGGAATCGACGCGAAGCACGATCGCCTTGACCTTGCGGTTCTTGGCTGCCTTGCGAAGTGCGGCGACCACAGTATCGCCACCGAGCGTCGAATCGCCGAACAGGCCTTGTTGGCTGGTTCCATCCATGATGGGGCCAACGGCATAAACGATTGCGATGCGATCATTACGGCTACGCATGGTGTTCGGTTCGACGCCCATCATCAGCTGCATAAGATTCATCATCCCGCCGAAGCCGGAGAAATCGGTGTCGACGTTTTTCTTGCCGTAGTTCTTGATGACGCCCAGCTTTTCGGCGTTGTGCTCGTCGCGGAACTTGTCGCGGAACTCATCTTCGTACATGACGTGGTCGATCAGGCCTGCTTCCTTCGCTTTTTTGGCAGAAAACATGCCATGATCGATCAGCTCGCGGACGCGTGCCTCTTCCAACCCGCGTGCCTTGGCAATCGTGGAGACCATCTGCCCGTAGTAGTCGTCGATCAGCGAAGAATACTGTCTGCGGAATTCATCACTCATTTCACTGCGAACAAACGGTTCTGCGGCACCTTTGAACTTACCAACCTGAATGAAGTCCGCCTTCACGCCGACCTTTTCGAACAGGCCCTTGTAGAACATGACTTCCGCTCGTACGCCGGGCAGCATCAGCGAACCCGAAGGGGGCATGAAGATTTCGTCACAGCTGCAGGCGATCAAATAGTCGACGCCCGTGGCACCGCTGACATCGGCGTAGACCTTGGTACCCTTCGCGCGAGCTCGATCGACGGCCGCACGAAGCTCGTCGATCTTACCGCGACCGATCATCGGCGAGCGAATTCGCAGCACCAGTGCCGAGACCTTGCCATCCTCAGCGGCTGCTTCGATGCGGCCAATGGTATCGCGAAGGTTCTGTTCCATGTCGCCGAACAAACCGGCCTGCTTCGACGTTTCCGGAAAACTGCCTTCAATGGCAACCGAGGCGATCTTGACCCGATCGACCTTCTTGGCCTCGGTCTTATTGTCATCATCCGCCCGGGCGTCCGTGGCCACCAACGAAAAGGAAGCAACCAGCAGGGCCACCAGCATCGAGCAATGCAAGAACATACGAGTAACAAGACGGGCGTACATGACGGTTATCCTTTGAAATTCAAGACGTTGTCCGCCGGCCGCGACGGTTACCACACGATTGCGGACACCAGCGAGCGAGCAGACGATCGATGACTTAGAAACGAAAGATGAATGGGACACGGAATTGAAACCCGACTCCGATGGTATTCTTGGCCTGGAGCGGTTCTCGCGTCAAGCAAGCCAGCAGCTGGCAAAAAGCGTGCATTTTGCCGGCGGCCGAAGCCATATTCCAACCAGCTATCGCCCCTATCTGGAGAACGCGACACGAACCGCTCCTTGCTGCAGTTTATCACACCTGACCGCGGCGGCCTGCGGCTCGCCCCATTTCGCCCAGAAAGCAACACGAAACCAGCAGAAATCGAACCGATTGTATTCGCTGCGAGGATCGCCTTGTCCAAGCCGACAAAACCACCGCGATTCGCCGCAACACGCACCCCGAAGCGACGCCACCGTAGGGTTCTTTTTGTCGCCTTGACCATGCACACCCGTATATTGTAATTTTGAATAGGTATTGAGTAAGATAGAGCGAAGCCGCGGAGGCCGATCACCCGATGATTCATAGCATGCGGCGACCTGACGTTTGCACTATTGAACGCCTGAGTGCATAGCATTCGGCGAACCGGGCCACGGCGAATTCCGTATTTATCAGCCGGTCTCTATTCATCGAACCGATTTCCGATTCCGACCACAAGGATCCCAAGCCATGAGTTTTCTGGACAAAGCAACGAAGCGACAGAAAGCGGTCTACATGTTCATTCGCGATAAGATCCGCACTCGTGGCTACGGACCCACGGTGCGTGAGATTGGCGATGAATTCGACATCCGCTCGCCGAACGGAGTAATGTGCCACCTCAAGGCCTTGGAAAAGAAGGGGCTGATCACCCGCGAAAAGAACATGTCGCGTGCGATTCAGCTGGCCCAGGAGCCGGCAGAAGAACGTGGCATTCCGCTGTACGGTGACATCGCGGCCGGCGTCCTGCACGAAGCGATCGAACAGGACGAGCGGGTCGACTTCGACGCCCTGTTCAATAAGAAGAACATGTTCGCCCTGCAAGTCCGCGGTGACTCGATGATCGACGACGCGATCACCGATGGCGATATGGTCGTCTGCAAGAAGAGCCGTACAGCGCAAAAGGGGCAGATCGTGGTCGCCCAAACGGAAGAGGGCGAAGCGACCCTTAAGCGATACTATCCAGAATCGCGCCGAATTCGTTTGCAGCCGTCGAATCGCCGCATGAAGCCGATCTACGTCAAGAACGTTAAGATCCTGGGCGTGGTTGTCGGCGTGGTCCGCAAAGTCGCCTAGCGACTCTCGCACACGTTAGCTCAACAGCACGGGTTCAAAGACCAGCGGCATTCAGATGGCCGCTGATCGACCGCCTACGCGGACTCGCGCATTGTGCTAGCCTGATTCAGCTTGTTGTAGAGCGTCTTGAGGCTAATTCCAAGTTCCTCGGACGCCTTGGGCTTGTTCCCGCCGTGACGATTGAGCGCCTGTTCAATCGCCTGCATTTCCATCTCACGTAGCGACATCGGACCGAGCGCCGAGAGTTGCGGCGTCTGCAACGTGCGGGATTCAAAGTTGTTCGGCAGATTGGCCGGCGTTAGCGGCAGCGAATCGGCCAGAATCGAGGCATGCTCGATTACGTTGGCCAGCTCACGCACGTTGCCTGGCCAGGAATGACTGCTCAGCACCTGTAAGAATTCAGCCGACACCAGGTTCGCGTCGTCGACGGTCTGACCATTGCTGAATCGCTTCACAAGGTGACCTGCCAACTCCGGCAAATCATCGAGTCGCTCGCGCAACGGCGGCAGCATGATTTCAAAGGTATTGATGCGGAACATCAGGTCTTCGCGGAAGTCACCATCGGTCACCATCTCGTCCAGGCGGCGATGGGTGGCGCAGATCACGCGGACATCGACCACGACTGAATCGTTCTCGCCGACACGGCGAATTTCGCCACTTTCGAGGAATCGCAGCAGCTTGGCCTGCATCGACTTTGGCAGTTCGCCAATTTCGTCCAAGAAAAGCGTACCCCCGTTGGCAACTTCAAACAGACCAACGCGGGACTCATCGGCACCGGTAAAAGAACCACGGCGGTGACCGAAAAGCTCGCTCTCGATCAGGCTCTCCGGCAAGGCTCCACAATTCACTGCCACGAACGGCATTTCCGCCCGCAGGCTCTGATCGTGCAGGGCTCGCGCCACTAGCTCTTTACCGGTCCCGGTCTCGCCCAGGACGAGCACCGTGGAATTGGTCGGGGCAACCTTGGAAATGAGCGTATGTACTTGCTGCATGGGGGCGCTGTCGCCGATAAGCCGGGGAGCCCCTTCCAATCGTTCGACGCGGTGCTGCAAGGCGCGGCACTTGTTCGTTAATTCTCGCTTTTCCGCCACACGCTCCAGCAATGCCTTCAGTTCGATCAACTTGCAGGGCTTGGTGAGATAATCGAACGCACCATGGCGCAAAGCGGCAATCGCGCTATCTTGCGACGCCTTCCCGGTCAGGATCACCGCCTCAGTATCGGGTGAACTCTCCTTGGCTCGGGCGATCACCTCGATGCCATTGAGCCCCGGCATATCGAGATCGACGAGGATGCAATCGTAGGTATTCATCTCCAGCGCAGCGGCGGCGGTGGCGCCGTCAGGGCAGACGGTCACTTCATGCCCCATGCGTGGCAGTTCCATGCCCATCAGCTCTTGGAGCGAAGGCTCGTCGTCGGCGAAAAGCAGCTTGAGACTTTTAGGCGGCTTGGTAGCGATGATCGTTCTCCTTATGCGAACCTGCTAACGGCAGGGTTACGCACATCTGTGAACCCTTTCCGGGTCCGTCACTGTTTGCCTCGATAGTTCCGTCGTGGTCGGCGACAATTCGGAAGACGATGGAGAGCCCCAGGCCGGTCCCCTGTCCTGATCGTCGCCGCGTAAAGAAAGGCTCGAAGAGGTGCTCTTTGACTTCTTCAGTCATCCCGCAGCCGTCGTCGGAGACCAGGATTTCGGCCTTGCCGCCCTTGATCTGCAGACGGACTCGCACCTTACCTCCAGAATTCGAGCTGTCGAGCCCGTTGGTAATCAGGTTGAGTACCACCTGCTTCATTTCCTGCGGATTCACCGGAGCACGCACCGACTTGCACTTCTCAAATTCGACCGTCTTGTCGCGGTAGTTACCAAGGTGCGACACCATTTCGATGACGTCCTCGATCAACTCCCGCAAATCGGTACTCTGTCGATCGACATCGCCCATGCGTGAGAAGTCGAGCAGTTTTTCGGTGATCTCTTTACAGCGAAACGCCTCTTTCTGAATCATCTGCAGATACCGAAACGCGCCTTCGACGATCTCGGAATCGCCGTCCGTGTCGCGGTTCAGCTCCGCTTCTTCTCGCATTCGCGATTCGAGTGATTCGGCACTCATGGCGATCGAGGCCAGCGGATTGTTGATCTCGTGCGCCACACCGGCGGCCAGATAGCCAACGCTCGCCAACTGTTCGCTGCGGACGACTTCGCGGGTACGATCTTGTACCTGCCGATCGAGGTCGCGACAGATATCCTGAAACTGCTCGGTCATCTGATTCATGGCCGTGCCCAGCTCTTTCATCTCGTCGTCGCTGGTCAATTCAATGCGGTGATCGAAGTCCCCGTCGGCAACGCGGCGTGAACCTTCTAGCAGTACGCGGAACGGGCAAAAGATCCACAGGTAGGACAACCTGACCAGTACAAACAACAACACGGCGGCCGCAATGGCCGTACCCCAGGTGATAAAGATCAGCGAGCGGTACTTGAGCCGCACCTCGCCAGCCAGCTCACTAAGGCGGGCATGGAGATAGGTCGGAAGTTCGGCGGTCAGTCGCTGGAGCTCTTCGACATGTAGCCCGACGATATTGATGAGTTCGTCGTCGTGCATCCATAGATCGTCGCGACCGGTCTTGTCGATTTGCGTCAGAACCTCGTCAATTTCGCGGACCGTCTCTCTTTCGCGTTTGGAACCGCCGAAACCGAGATCAAAGTCCTTCACGTCGAGCTGCCGACGGTACTTCGTCAGGGCCGTCTGAAAACTCTGCAGCTGCATATCTAACTGCTCGCCGAGAATCTGCTCGTCGAGCGGGGAACTGTCGCCGCTGAAAGAACGAAACTCGCGAGAGAGCCGCGCGTCGCGCAGTACGAAACGAAGATCGGTGACCCGTTGCGAAAGCCGCGTGGTGAGCGGCAGTTCGGCCGCGCGGACGCTGATGCTCTTAACCAACTCTCGGTAAGAGTAGAGCCCCACCATGCTCAGCGTCGTGAGCGCCGTAACGATCATCGCCAACAGCGCGAGCTTGAGCAGCAACTTGTAGCGAATGGGCCAATTGGAAAGCAACGACGACCTCCTTGTCGCGTTGACATCGTGTATCGCCGGAATAGCAGAAGCAGGATCCTTTGCCACTATGCCCGGCGGGGTGGGCGATTTCGGAGAGGAAAGTCTACCACCGGTCCCTGCGCCCAACAATACAAAGTTGCTGATGCGAGTTCGGCAATCGCAGTAGCAAGACGGCACCGCCGGCATGCTAGCACTCGCCCCCTTCATCCGGCATGGAAGCGGGCCCTTTTCGGAGTGGAATTGGGGACACCTACGGAGACTGCCTGGTCAGAGTACCGACGGACATGCTCGCGCCGCCAGAAAACGGCCAAACTAGTAGCGAATCACCTTCCGCAACGTCCAAAGCCCCCAGATGATCATGATCACGTTCCCTAACCAGACGGCGATCGGCGGCATATCACCAACCTTGGCCTGCCCGACGCTCACGGTCAGAAGCGGATAATAGACGAGCAGAATCGGCAGAAAACACATGAAGAATACGGTCCAGAATTCGGCATTACGCATCCGGAGTGCTAGTGGGCAGCCGATGAATACGAAGCACAGGCAGCTGAAACCGTTGGCCCAACGTCGATGCGGTTCGGTCTTCAGGTGGTGAAGGCGTTTGCGATCTCCCTCCAATTGAGAGCGACCCCGATCCCAAGAGGACTCGCCTAGGGCCTGGATATCGCCTGCGAGCATCGCCGTGGCTGCTTGGGTTGCCAAATTCTCTTCGGTGCTTTGGATCTGTTTTTTCTGCGCTACAATCTGCCCAGGGATTTCGCGCAACGACACATGCGAAGGGCTTTGCGAACGACTACCCTGCTTGCTGCCTTGTGACAGCGGTATTTCGCGCTTGATCGTACCTCCGAACCGGCCCTTCATGTCACCGCCGGTAGCGTGACCGTTATGGAACCAGAGGGTTAGCGTTTCCGCTTCGACATCCGCTTTGAGCTTGGCCCATTCGGCCCGAATCATGAATTCCGGGGAATTGGGGCCCGCCTTAAAGGTCATGGTCGGTTCAATCAACCGGTCGTCGACAACGTCACGGACGTTGATCGTGAAGTTGTCGGTCGTATGCGTTTTCTGGCTTCTGAGCACGCTATAAGTCACTGGTTCGATCGACTGCATCACGACTTTGCGCAAGCCGTCATAACCCCAAGACACCGCCAGATCGTTCAGCCAAACGGCGACGTAGCTGATTAGTGCCACACAGACCAAGGTGGGCCACACGATCGCCCACGGCGAGATGCCGACCGACTTGATGGCCACGACTTCGTTCGCCGACGCTAAGCGTCCGTAGACACTACAGACCGAGAACAAAATTGTGGCCGGCACGGAAAAACGAAGGGCATCGGGAAGCACATAAGGCAGAACCTGAAACATCTGCTCATAGCCCAATCCCTGTTTGCGCACGGCGAGAATGATCAGCACGCTGATCATGAGTAGAGTCACCGCGGTCAGTGAGATAACAAAGACCGTGAGCAGCTGCCGTAATACCGAACGCTGGAGGAGATTCATAGCGTCGGTAGTGTCGAAATCGAGGGCAATCAGGTCAAGGCGAATCGCATTTGCCGACCGTTGCCACAGAGAAACCGCCACACGCTGGCATCGAGAATCGCCACAAATTAAAGTCGCGATTTACAGAAGATCGAGCGGAGAATCAGCGAATTTTGCCTGATCCGCTGCTCTCGCCTGCTTGTAATCGGCCACAATCGCGCACACCAGGCGGGCGTCAAGCCGCACCCGCTCGAACAAATCCGACGCCGAGGAACCCGAGACGGCCGCGTCCGCTGGAGACGACGATTCGGCAAGCCTCGCATGCAGCTTTTCAAGCGTCTCTGGCTTGAGCTTCACCGATGCCCGTTCGGCTGCCTGCTGAATTCGGTCCAATACGTCCGCTAGCATCTCAAGCGTTTCCTGCCCTCCACTACAATCAAATTCGGCGTAAGGTGCCTGCCCCAGCGGTCGCATCGGTTGTTCTTCAACGACTTCCTCCCGTTGAAAGCGAACGACAAGAGCCAAGATAGCCGCAACGATTCCGCCCACGCCGGAAAGAATCGATGGCACGTGGTGGCCCATAAACCAGGTCACCGCAGCCGCCACAAAGGCAAGCAACGCCACAGCGGAGAGCAAACGGCTCTTCAGCTGCCTAGCGGCACTCTCATCCTCGACCTCTTGCTCGATCTGCTCGCCCACTTCGACGACGATCACCGTGATATTGTCGGGGCCACCACGCAGGTTCGCCAAATCGACTAGAGCCCGCGCCGCTTCATCAGCCGGCAATGCTGCTAGCAGGGTACCGACCACAACGTCCGGCACGGGACCGGTCAGGCCATCGCTGCAAAGCAGATACTTGTCACCGGTCTGGACTGGTAATGGCCCTTCTAAGTCGACTTTTACCTGAGGGCTGGGACCTAAGCTCCGCGTAATAACGTTCTTAGGCAGGTTCATGGCGACTTGATCGTCGCCGTTCTCGGCCGCTGCACGAACTTCCCACACCAGCGAATGATCGAACGTCAGTTGTTCGAGCAGTTGATCACGAAAGCGATAGACGCGTGAATCACCAACATGCCCGATCAAGACTCCTTCCGGCAGCAGGACCATAGCACTGCAGGTGGTCCCCATGCCCTGAAAGTCGATATCGGCCCGCCCTTTGTCAAAAATCTGGCGATTGGCGGCCAGAATGGCCTTCCGCAGGGCAGCGGGCGCAGCGGCATTTTCGTTCTTGCTATAGGTGTGTGGAATGCCGTCTGCGGCGATCTTGCTGGCCAACTCTCCGGCCGCATGGGCCCCCATCCCATCGCAGACGACGAACAGGTGCCCTCGCTGCTCCCAATAGTCCTCGTCGGACGCGACCAGCACGTTCATCGAGTCCTGATTGTTCTGCCGCCGCATGCCAACGTCGGACAGAGCAGCGTGATGCAAGCACCATCCGCATTGGGTTGTTTGTGATTCCATAGTCGGTCGTCCTAGAACCCCTATTCTATTCTCGCGAACCAAGACAAACCAGGCGCGGCCATGCCAGCAGTGAAAAATACGTGCCGGGGCGTGCGAAAATCGTTAGTGCAAGCAGCAAAGGTCGGACTGGCCACGGGATGCCTGAATTCCTATACTCCGCCACCTTTTTCCTAATCGGGCCCGCTCATGGTACGCGCTTCGACAGCAATCTGTTCGTCACGCGAGAGGGAGATCTCGGCGTCTCCCCGGCTTCCAATGTGCGCGCCTACCGCTAAGAAAACGGACGAATCGCCACAACTTTCACGACGACTGGCCGGATTGGCCCTGTTGCTCTTGCTCTGCCTTTCGCTAGCCAGCGGGTGCATGCGGCGACGGATGACCATCGTCAGTGATCCGCCGGGTGCCCTCGTTAAGATCGACGACAACGAGATCGGAACGACCCCTGTGTCGACCGACTTCACTTTCTACGGCACGCGCAAGTTTCAACTCATTAAGGACGGGTATGAAACGCTCACCGTGCTGCAGCCGATTCCCGCTCCGTGGTATCAGTATCCGGTGCTGGACTTCTTTAGCGACAACCTGGCGATGCACGAGATCCATGACTCGCGTTTGCTGAGCTATCAGCTCCAACCGATGATTGTCAGCCCAACCGAAGAGATCATCCAGCGCGGCGAGAATCTGCGAAACTACGGACAGGCGCCACCCCACATCGCACCGGCTGGTGCAATCAGCTACGGCCCCAGTTTTCCCGTCGGCCCCCATCCGTCAGCAGGCCCCGGCTCTCCCGCAGGCACGCTACCACCCCCCGGAATTCCATCGGGCCCCAACTATGCACCACCAGCAGGTTTGCCCCCTGCCCCAGCATATGGTCCAGGATCAACGCAGGTACCGCCGCAGAACTTCGTACCGCCGGGTGCATCTGGTCTTCCGATACCACACCCACTGCCGGCGTTGCCTCCGACGGCTCCGCCCTATGGCCCGCAATTTCCTCCGGCCGGCGGTAGGCTACCTTTGTAGCGTTCGCTCGGCTGGTGTTCTGGCCGGCAGTCGATTCGCGCCCAACTCGGGCGGATCGCGCCAATCGATCGGTGGCGGCTGCACCTGAGGATAGTTCGGGAACTTTGTCCGCTCCTGTTTGCGAATCGCACCGCTGACACCAAGTCGCCCCGGATCGCGGGCAATCTTGTCGGCAAACACCTCGAGTGACTTGATCGTGGGACGAATATCCTTGGTGATCTGATTGATATTGCTGACAGCCGAACTAATTTCGTTGTACAGCTGCGGATTGTTGATCAGCTGTCCCAGCGTTCCTTCATCACTGTTGATGCCTTCGGTGAATTGGTTGAGCTGACTCATCACCGATTCAAAATCACTCAGCGCCCCGTCCAGCTTACGAGCAATGTCGTCGCCGCGTTCCCCTAAGGGCTCGGTCAAGCCTTCTAGGTTTTTGAGATTGTTCTCGGCTCGAGCCATTGCTTGCTCAACACTTTCAGCGGCCCGATTCATCTTCTCCATCAACTGGGGCAAGTCTTCCATCGTCTTGGCCAGGCCGTTGCCTAGTTCGTCATCGCCAAGCAGTTTGTTGACACTGTCCATGGCGCCGTTGAAGCTCTCGAGCGCAGTCTCGGTCTTGTTCATGATCCGGTTAATCTGCTCGGGATCGTCCCCTTCGAGCAATCGATTGATGTTGGCCGCAAGCTTTTCGACTTGTCCGCCGGCATCCTTAACAGCGCCCCCCGCCTCCGCGAAAGAGCTCAGCGTTTCATTCAGCTGCTCCTCAAACTGTTCCGCCATGTCGAGCGGACTGGGAACCCAGACACCCTTGAGCGTACCGATCTCTTCCGGGCTCATTTCCGTGAGCAGCTTGCCGAGACCTTTCGGGGAGTCACCTGGCACAAACTCCAGCGCTGCGTCCCCCAGGATGGAACTCTTAATACGGCAGACCTCACCTTCTCGCAGTTCGGCATCGGGTCGCGTGATCTCCAGCCGCACAATGATGCCCGCTGGATCGTGACTGAATTCGACATTGGTTACTCGGCCAATGAGAATTCCGCTTTTGCGCACGGGGGTCCCCACCGTTACGCCTGGCGCATGATCAAAATGGGCGTTCAGAACCTGCGCCGTTTGGAACGGCGTCGAGACGTCGCTGAACCGAACGATGAGAATGCCTGTAAGCAACAATGCAGACAGGACAACCACACCAACACGCCATTGCAGACTACGTTGATCCATCGAAAAACTACTCTCTCGTACTAAGACGATAATTGCTGAGGATGATTGCCGTTCTGTTCCCGCATCTCCGAGAGACGCGCCCCCGCCTCTCCGCGTACGAATTGCGTGACCCTTCGATCGCGCGACTGCAAGATCTCGTCGGGCGGTCCGTCGTAAAGAATCTGTGGTTCGTCGTCGCCGATCCGCGACGCCGGAAATAACATTACCACGCGATCCGCGACCTTCTGGGCGGTCTTCATGTCGTGCGTAACAACAACGCTGGTCACCGTATGTCGCTCGCGAACCCGCAAGATCAACTCATTGATGACGTCGCTCATGATCGGATCGAGCCCGGTCGTCGGCTCGTCGTAGAGCATGATCTCCGGATTGATGGCCAAGGCCCTGGCCAGTCCCACGCGCTTTCGCATACCGCCGGACAGTTCCGCCGGCTTCTTGGTCACAATGTTTTCCGGCAGCCCCACTTCGGCCAACCGGGCGAGGACAATTTCGCGCACCTCATCGGCCGAGTAGGCGGAGTGCTCTCGTAGCGGAAATGCCACGTTCTGTCCGACCGACATACTGTCGAACAGGGCCGCATTCTGAAAAACGAAACCGAAACGAACGCGTTGCCGGGTTAGTTCCTTATCGCCCAACCTACTTAGATCGTGGCCATCGAAAAGAACTTCGCCTTCGGTCGGTGTAATGAGTCCAATGATCGTCTTCATGAGGACCGTCTTACCACAGCCACTCTCGCCGATGACCGCAATTGTCTGGCCTTTGGGAATCTGCAAGTTGATTCCGCGCAACACCTCCTGCTGGCCGAACTGCACGCGCAGATCGCGAATGTCGAACAGAGATTCTTCGGCGGAGGTGGACATAGTTAGGGCTTTGCGGGCTTCGACGGTTGAGTGTTAAGGAACGGAAATCGGCTTATTGAATAACTCGGGCGACGGGCGCGCCTCGTCTTTGGCGGCTAGAGGAACGGCGCCGCATCGGGCCAAATGACCAGATAGATCGAATCAAGAAGCACGCCTAGGAAAAAGTCGAGGACGAGAATAATGACGAACGAATGAACGAACGCGGCCGTTGCGGCCCGGCCGACACCTTCGGCGCCCGGGGCACAGTGAAATCCACGATGACAACTAATTAGGGCAATGGTCGCCCCGAAGAAGAAGCTCTTGAAGAGTCCCGTAAACAGGTCATACAGGCCGACGAATTTCTGAGAGTTATCCCAGTAATGGAAGCTATCGATATCAAGAATAAAAATGCTATAGAACGCTCCGCCGACCACGCCCATGAAATCGGCCATGATCGTGAGCGCCGGAATGAGCAGCAGGCAAGCCAGAAATCGTGGCACCACTAGATACTGAATCGGGTTGGCTCCCATACTCGAGAGTGCATCGATCTGCTCGGTCACGCGCATCGTGCCTAGCTCCGCGGCGATCGCACTTCCCACGCGGCCGGCCAACATCGTGGCGGCCAACACGGGCCCCAGTTCTCGCACCAGGGTGAGATTGATCATCGCTCCCAGCCGGGACTCGAAACCGAGCCCTCGAAACTGGGCATAGCTCTGCACGGCCAGCACCATACCAATGAAGGTTCCGGTCAACGCGACAACCGGCAGACTCAACACGCCCACCTGATAGAAGTTGGGCAGCAACGTCTCCCGCCGCGGCATTCGTGTCAGCAGCCACGACATCGTACGGACGGCAAAAATTGCCACTTCGCCAACGACCGAGATCCAGTCGATGATCACCGCACCGAGATCAGCGATCGAGTCGATCACGACCTGTAGCATCCGCGCAAAGATCCCCTGCTTGGACGGGAGCATCGATTCTGGAGAGCCGGTGGACATGAAGGCGACTAGTTTCTTGCGTGTGATGCTAGGGCGATGGAAATCACTCACGTTCGAGTGCGTCCTCGGTCGAATTCCCTTCGTTTCCGCTAGCAATGCGGGCACGATCGTGGCCTTCGACCCAAGCGCAGCGCGAGCGCGGGCTTCGGTGTCTTCTTCTTCGACGGTCCGATCGTATCGCTTGAGAAAAGATTGCCGGTCCCCAGGCATAGACAAACCTGGAAAGATAGGTACCCAATTCCTGGAGATTGGTAGCCGGCGGCCGCGTCACCCGCGCACGAAAAAACCCCCACCCTGACAAGCAAGATGGGGGTTTGGATTATCGATTATCGCGAGCGAAGACTACTCGGCGTCGCCTTCGTGAGATTCGCCACCTTCGGCAACGGCCCCGACTGGCGGTTCCTCTTCTTCGTCTTCCTCGATCTTCTCACCGCGGAATTCGAGTCGAATCACCTTGTCGTCGTCATTCTTCTTACCGTCGATGACGATGTGATTCTGACCGGCGAACTCGCCGCGAAGCAGCTCTTCGGAAAGCGGATCTTCGATATAGCTTTCGATCGCACGACGCAGCGGACGAGCCCCGTAATCGGTGTTCGAGCCCTTGCGAATCACAAAGCTCTTGGCGTCGTCGGTGAGCGTGATCTTGAGACCACGTTCCAGCAGACGCTCGCGAACCTTGGCCAGTTCGAGATCGATGACTTCCTTGAGATTCTCTTTCGTGAGATGACGGAAGATAATCAGGTCATCAACACGGTTGAGGAACTCCGGCCGGAAGACGCGTTCGATCTGATCGGTAACTCGCTTCTTCATGCTCTTGTAAGAAGCATCGGCTTCACTCGTTCCGGGGAAACCGAATTCCGATTCGTTCTTGATCGCTTCGGCACCGGCGTTGGTGGTCATGATCAAGATCGTGTTACGGAAGTCGACGTTGCGACCGAAGCTGTCGGTCAGGCGACCTTCTTCCATAACCTGAAGCAACATGTTGAAGACGTCCGGATGGGCCTTCTCGATTTCGTCGAGCAGGACCACCGCGTAGGGACGACGGCGAATCTTTTCGGTGAGCTGACCACCTTCTTCAAAGCCGACATAGCCAGGAGGGGCACCAATCAGGCGACTGATGTTGTGCTTCTCCATGTACTCGCTCATGTCGATCTGAATCAAGGCGTCGTCATCGCCAAACATGAATTCGGCGAGGGCCTTGGCCAGCAACGTCTTACCGACACCGGTCGGTCCGGCGAAGATGAAGCAACCGGTCGGTCGTTTCGGATCTTTCAATCCGCTGCGACTGCGACGAACCGCCTTGGAGATCGAGTGAATCGCCTCTTCCTGGCTGATCACGCGATCGTGCAGTTCCTTCTCCATCTCCATCAGACGCATGCTGTCTTCCGTACTCATGCGTGTGAGCGGAATACCGGTCATCTTGGAGACGACTTCGGCAATCACTTCCTCGTCAACCACGCCGTCGGTCTCTTGTGACTTTTCGCGCCACTGACGGGTGATCTCTTGTTTCTTTTTCTTCAGCTTGTCGGCCGAATCACGCAGACCGGCAGCCTTCTCGAAGTCTTGATTGGCGACCGCTTCTTCTTTTTCTTTGTTGAGTCGCTCGACCTCTTCGTCAATGTCCTTCAAATCTGGCGGTCGGGTCATCGCCTTGAGCCGGACGCGGGCACCTGCTTCGTCGATCACGTCGATCGCCTTATCAGGCAGGCAGCGACCGGTGATGTAGCGATCGGAGTATTCGACGGCCGCTTCCACGGCGTCGTCGGTGATCTGCACGCGGTGGTGCGTCTCGTAACGATCGCGAAGGCCTTTGAGAATCAGGACTGTTTCGTCCTTGCTCGAGGGCTCGACCATGACGATCTGGAATCGACGATCCAGAGCGCTGTCCTTTTCGATGTACTTGCGATACTCGTCGAGCGTCGTGGCACCGATGCATTGAATCTCGCCACGCGAGAGAGCCGGCTTGAGTACGTTCGAGGCATCGATGGCGCCTTCGGCACCACCAGCACCCACGAGCGTGTGAAGCTCGTCGATGAACAGAATCGTGTTCTTGGCGCGACGAACCTCGTTCATCACCGCCTTGATTCGCTCTTCAAACTGACCGCGATACTTCGTACCGGCGACCATCATGGCCAAGTCGAGCACCACGATGCGGCGATCGCAAAGCAGCTCGGGTACGTTGCCTTCGATGACACGCTGAGCGAAACCTTCGACGATGGCGGTCTTGCCGACACCGGCTTCACCGAGCAGCACCGGATTGTTCTTCGTACGGCGGCAAAGAATCTGGATGGCTCGTTCGATTTCTTGTTCACGGCCGATGACCGGATCGAGTTTGCCTTCGCGGGCCAGGTGCGTCAGGTCGCGACCAAAGCTGTCGAGCGCCGGGGTCTTTGACTTGCCACCCTTGGTCGAGCCAGACGACTCGCTGCGACCTTCTCCGCCACCACGTTCGGCGACTTCACCACCTTCCATGCCGTGGCCGAGAAGATTCAGCACTTCTTCGCGAACATCTTCCAGCTTCAAGCCCAAATTCATCAGAACCTGAGCGGCGACGCCTTCTTGTTCACGCAAGAGACCAAGCAGGATGTGTTCGGTACCGACGTAATTGTGATTCAGGTTGCGAGCCTCTTCCATCGAGTACTCGATGACCTTCTTGGCTCGCGGGGTCTGGGGCAACTTGCCCATGGTGACCATGTCGGGGCCGCTCTGCACGAGCTTCTCGACTTCCAGGCGGATCTTTCGCAGATCGACGTCGAGATTCTTCAACACGTTTGCCGCGACGCCACTGCCTTCCTTAATCAGGCCCAACAGCACGTGTTCGGTGCCGATGTATTCGTGGTTAAAGCGCTGCGCTTCCTGATTCGCAAGCTGCATCACTTTGCGGGCGCGGTCCGTAAATCTTTCGTACATAGTTGCTCTCCAACAGTCCGCCTTCGGGAAACGACTCCCGACTTAGGCAGCGGTGTTCGTTTGCGCGGAGTCAATTGTCGCGTTAGGATCTTCTACTAGTTCCTGATCTCTCTCGTATTCTTGTTCGATCAAGCGTCGTTCATTCTCAATTTCAATCGACCACGCCTCGGCTCGCTCGCGAAGACTCAAATCATCGAGTCTTCGTCGGGCTTCTTCAAACCGCTGCGTATGTCGACACATCGTGGCCCACATCAATCGGGCCTCGACATCTCCTGGATCGCGGCGAAGTAGCTCGTTGAGAAGCCGCTCGACCTCGTACCAGTTTCCTTGCAAATATTCGTTCGTCGCTTCAACGAATAATAGGTCGTCTTCTTCAGCGACGTCTGAATCTTCACTACTTGCATTTATATGCTTGCTTGTTTCCTTGGCAACTTCCTTACGCATCTGAACGAAGGAAGCAACGCCCGCGGCCGACCAGACCAGCAGCACCACGATCCAGGTGACCGTTCGTGACGACGCACTCAACACGTCCGTCCAGCCGAAGCTGGCCACGAGTGCCAAATTCAACAACAATGCGAACCCAATGGCCAAGACCAATCCTGCCACAGCTCCCTTTTTCCAGAGCTGTGCCAATCCTGGCCAGGCACAAAAGACCCACGCGCTGCGTGCGTTCACCTTTTCGGACATCCTTATCCGCTCCGGTACGGCCTGTGTAACAGGCTGCCTATCTACCCGATTTTTCCGCCTGGGAATTGTAACTCTCACTTCGTACCGAGGCAAGGCAACTGACGTTCTCATTTGGAGTTAGGCGAACCCACCAGCGCCCCAGCCCGGTCATCTCGTACAGCACCCCACCATGAAAGAGGGGATGATTCGGCTGCGACCGATTATGCCGTGTTTCTGCCTGTCCGCCGTGCGCTTTGTGTGCGAGGGGATTACCACCCGAGCCTCGTTAAGCGACACTGGGAACCAGACCGAATGTGCCGACTTTGCTAGCAATACGGGCACCGACGTCACCTGTGGCCGGAGAGCGAAATCGCATCCACGCAGACACATAAGCGGCTACTTAGTCGACATCCAGTCCACGAAAACCTACAGATAGAGGTCCAATCGACCTCCTATCGGACGGTCCTCCACCTTTCCTATGGAACAACAGCTTCCCCCATCAACCCCCGTTTGGCGAATCCTCGACGCAGCAGCCAATCGAACGGCAGAAGGACTGCGTGTCGCGGAGGACTACGTCCGCTTCGCATTGGACGACGCCTATTTGATGCGAGAGTGGAAATCGCTTCGCCATGACCTGACCAGCCTGGTCGGTCGCCTGGAATTGCAGCGTCGAAATTCTGCCCGGTCAACTCTAGGTGACGTTGGAACGCAGCAGACACTTCCCAGCGAAACAGCCCGCGGGTCGCTAGCTGATGTGTTTGCCGCCAGCGTCTCGCGAGCCCAACAAGCGATCCGTACGTTGGAGGAGTACAGCAAGCTGATCAACAGCGAGGACATCGCAGGTGGCCAAATCGCGGGCGAATTCGAATCGCTACGATATCGGAGTTACACGCTGGCTGCCGCCGTGGTCACGACGACCGCCAGTCGTGACCGGCTCGCAGACGCCCCGTTCTATGTCATTCTCGACGGGCAAGATTCGGCCGAAGCGTTTGAGAGCCTGGCGGAGACCATCTACACCTCGGGAGCCGGTATCATTCAGCTCCGAGATAAGTCACTGAATGATCGAGACCTATTAGATAGAGCCCAGCGGCTCTCCAGTCTGGCCCGGAGGCTCGAGCGACTGGCCATCGTCAACGACCGTGCCGATATCGCGGTCGCCTCCGGCGCCCAGGGAGTCCATGTGGGTCAGGATGAGCTGACGGTGAAAGACGTTCGCGCCGTCGTTGGTCCCGACACCCTCGTCGGTGTTTCCACCCACTCAATCGAACAAGCCCGCAAGGCTGTGCTCGACGGGGCCAACTACATTGGTGCCGGCCCTACGTTTCGTTCCCAGACAAAATCGTTCTCGGAGTTCCCTGGACTGGATTTCCTACGACAGGTCGCCGCGGAGATTCGCCTGCCTGCGTACGCAATCGGTGGCATCAAGCTTGATTCGCTGGGCAAGGTGTTAGCCACGGGCGTCACGCGTGTCGTGGCGAGTGGCGCCGTTGTGTCGTCAAACAAACCTGCCAACGTCGTGCGACAGTTTTGCGAGATGCTTCAGCAGGCAACTGCCGAAACGGCGACTTAGAACGTTGCTGAGGCGACGATCGACGCTTAACTCCCTTAAGCGGCTACCGGCTCTTCTTCGAGCAGCTTGTCGATCAGGGCGCGCATCTTGTCTTCATCGCCTGATTGGTAGCCAATCCACACAGCGCGAATGACACCTCCAGCATCGATAAGAAATGTCGTCGGCAAGCTAAGTCCCTGTTGGTCCAGCGCGACCTCAGCTCCGGTGAGCGTGAAACCGTCGATATCGGTGTACGCCGGAAGGGTAAGGTTCATCTCCTGAAGGAAATCGCGCGTATTGGATTCAAGCAGTGCTGGATCGGTCACAGAACCAGCAAAAGAAACCGCCAACAGTTGGAACTTAGGATTCGTTCGGTAGTCACGTGCAATTTGATCAATTCCAGGAAGCTCCCTGCGACAGGGAGGACACCAGGGCCCCCAAAGATTGAGCAACACGACTTTGCCGCTCACGTCTTCCAAGCCAACACGCTCCTGCGGCTCCTCGCTGCCAACCCCCGCGAGACCGAGCACGTTGAATCCTGGATAGTTCGATCCGACGGCCGGGTGCTGCGTGGGATCGGTGCTGCGGTTTGGCCGCAACATAATCGAGATCCCCGTGATCGCCATCGCCAGAAACACGAACACCCAAGCGTTGGAACGTTTCTTATGCATCAATCGCCTTTCGACTCTCTATCGCCTATCACTTCTCAGTTTCTTCATTTCACAGTTTGTCATGGCTGGACCGCAATCCCCAAGGCTCTCCCTACCCTACGGCTCGGCCCTGCGTCGCCAACGAAGCGAACAAGGTTGCGCGGCCTTCTCAATATGGCACTCGCCGGCAAGAGAAAGAAATAGGTCTCTATCAGAGAACTACCGTGGAAAGCTGGCGAGGAAAGGGGGCCAATGACGCCCGTCAACACGTTGGCTACTCAGCAAAATATTGCAAAAATCGCCGAAGAAACTCGTTGCGTCGACTCTCAAGTCATTATACTGAAGCAGAGCTGAGGGACCCAGCAAACGCCAACCCCTAGAAGTAGGCGTCGCCATGAAAACGATCTCGCTGCTGTCGCTAACTCTCTTAGTTGGCATCTCGTCTGCCGGCTGCGTGTACGAGACGGATGATCTCGTTGGCACGACTGTCGGCGGTAACCTCTCACCAGACACCCTGGCCAAGATGATTTTGGCCCATGACGTCGAAGGCATGCATGAGGTGATCTCGGCGGGAGTCGATCCGAATATGGCGGGATCAACGAGTCTCCCTCCGTTGCACCTCACGGCCATGCTGGGCTTCATCGAGGAAGGGCGTGCTCTCATTGAACGAGGAGCTCGCATCGACAAAACCTGTGTCGTGCCAGGCCCGGGTGCCGCTCCCGACGACACCACCTGGACGCCGGTAACAACTCCGTTGCACCTCGCGGCGCAGATGGGGCACGTCGACTACGTACTCATGCTGTTGGACCAGGACAAGCAGCTTGTCGACGTCAACATTCAGAATGCTCACGGGGGAACGCCGTTGGATACGGCTCGTGCTGTCCTCGACCAGTTGACACGACGCGAGGGACTACTAAACACGTCGATCGAGACCAACAAGAAAGAAGCCACGGGAAGGGCCGAACCGCTCGATCGGATGCTGGCGCGAACTCGCGTCCAACGGGAACATGTTGAGTCTGTTGTGCGAGTGTTGGAATTCCAGGGTGCTAAGACGAGTCAGGAGCTGCTTGCAATTCAGCTTCACGCGGAGATCGACGCTGACACGAACCGCAATAATGTGGCGAAGCGAGTTCGTGAATTGAAGCAAGAGCGTCAAGCGCAAGGGCGCCGCTTCATCTCTCAGGCCGATCGGCTACAAAAACAGGCCGTGGCGCCGGTCGTGAAGGACAACAGCGTGACCAAAGACCCCAACGACGCTCCATGAGCAGCGACCTTCCCGACGCCGAGTCGCAAAGAATCGCCGACACCAAGTCGCAAGGAATCACCGACGGCAAGTCGCAAAGAATCGAAGTGGAACAAAAGTTTCCACTCAAAGACGATTCCGCGGTCAACGATCTTCTTGAAGCCGTTCGCCGTCTGGGCGGCACCTGGCAAGAACCGTGCGAACAGGTCGACGCCTACTTCGCACATCCCTCCCGCGATTTCTCCAAAACCGACGAAGCGCTTCGCATCCGCCGACAGGGCGATGCCGTTTGGGTTACTTACAAAGGCCCTAAGCTCGACGCCACGACCAAGACGCGCCACGAAGTTGACCTGCCCTTGGCCAATCCGGACGATGCCGACTCAATGGCCGAGATACTCCGGGCACTCGGCTTTCGCCATGTATCCGACGTCCGTAAGCTGCGCCGCGTCGCACGTATCTCCTGGAATGATCGTGCAGTCGAGATCGCCTGCGACGAAGTGCCGCCGCTGGGGCACTTCGCTGAATTGGAAATCGTGGCGACCCAGGATTCTCTTACAGAAGCCCGCGAAACCGTCACTTCGCTCGCCAGTGAATTAGGCCTGTCAGGGAGCCAGCGGCGTAGCTATCTGGAATTGTTGCTGGACGCCTAGCTTAGTTCTCGATCCGGTTTTTGCTCGAGACATCGGACCCGTATTCGCCTCGATCCGGGGCGCAACTTTGCACTTTGTCCATTTTCGGCATTCTGGCATACTCATCGAGCGGTTTTTGCTCACCCCCTGCCGGTAATATCCCCGTGAAGATCTTTTTTTCTGTTGGCGAACCTTCTGGCGACATTCATGGTGCCAATCTAATTAAGGATCTGCGCCAACGGATGCCGGATGTCGAGTGCGTCGGCTACGGTGGCCCGATCATGGAATCGGCTGGCTGCCGACTGCATGCCGACTTGACCGAACTGGCCGTGATGTGGGTTGCCGCCGTGCTCTTCAATATCCATCGCTTTTGGCGACTGCTGGTCGAAGCCGACCGCTACTTTAAGAAACACAAGCCGGATGCCGTCGTGATGATCGACTACCCTGGCTTCAACTGGTGGATCGCCCGTCGGGCCAAGGCTCACGGCATTCCTGTCTTCTATTACGGAACGCCACAGCTTTGGGCCTGGGCTGGCTGGCGAGTGAAGAAGATGCGCCGACTCGTCGACCATATTCTTTGCAAATTACC
>CAYLRE010000008.1:0-45071 GCA_964385715.1 uncultured Planctomycetaceae bacterium | reverse complement strand
GTCTGGCGATGGTTTTGCCGTGCTGAATATCGACGATGAGGTTTGCAACGACTACCTGCAAACGCTCAACTGCCCGGTGCTGACGATCGGCATTCGCGGTACCGCCGAAATCACGGCCACCGATCGAACGACTGCCGAGCGAGCAGACCTTCCTGATCACCGCCGGCACCGACACGGTTCCCGTACGCACACATGTCATCGGAGACGAGCACGTCTACAACTGCCTGACGGCAACCGCGGTTGGCCTTGGCTACGGCTTCGATTTGCCCACCATCGTTCGCGGCCTGGAATCGGTGAAGAAGGTACCCGGGCGTCTGGAACGTATCGAGTGCGGTCAGCCCTTTAGCGTCTTCGTCGACTACGCCCACACCCCGGACTCGTTGCGAACTAGCTTAGCCACGCTGCGGGAAGTTACGCAAGGAAAGCTGACCTGTGTCTTTGGCGCTGGCGGAAATCGCGACCGTGAGAAACGGCCACTAATGGGCCAAGCGGTTGAAGAAGGTGCCGACATGGCGATCATCACCGACGATAACCCTCGTGGCGAAGATCCCGATCGCATCGTGCGCAATATTATCGAGGGCTTCACAAACTTCGACAGTTTTGAAGTAGAGCAAGATCGCGAAAAAGCCATTCATGCCGCCCTGGCCGCTGCCAAGCCAGGTGACTGCGTGCTGATCGCCGGCAAGGGCCACGAGCAGTACCAAGTGATCGGCAATCAACGTCATCCTTTTGATGATCGGGAAGCGGTACGTAGCTGGCTGAAGCAGTCGGTTCGAGCCACTTTCTATTCCACGCCAATGCGGAGGACTGCCTGATGGACCTCACGCTGGGCCAATTGCAGGAAGTCGTCGGAGGCGACGTGATCGTCGGCGATATGCCGCCACGCGAACAGGATCTGGTTAACATTCCCCGGATCACTACCGACAGCCGCCGCGTTGAACAGGGCGACCTGTTCTGGGCTATTCGCGGAGAGAATCACGACGGTACCAATTTCGCCGACGAGGCGTTTGCCCGTGGAGCCGCAGGGGTCCTGGTCGCCGACCGACATATTGAACCGTGGGCCGGCTGCTTTACCCTCCAGGTGCCGGACACGATGCTCGCCCTGTGGCAGTTGGCCGCCTGGCACCGGAATCGCTTCACCGGTCAGGTCGTCGGCATCACCGGTAGCGTTGGCAAGACAACCACGCGCGAGATGATCTCCACCGCCCTGTCTTCGGCCGGCCAGGTCACCCGCAGTCCCGAGAATTTCAACAACCACATTGGCGTGCCGCTGAGCCTGCTACGAGTTCAAGCTTCGGATGATTTTGCCGTCATCGAATTGGGGGCGAGTGCCCGCGGCGAGATCGACGGACTTACGCGACTCGCGTCGCCCGACGTAGGCGTGATTACCTGCGTCGCAGATGCCCATCTCGGTTCATTCGGCGACTACGACAAGGTCCTGGAGGCCAAGACCGAACTGCTCACGGCCCTATCTGCCGACAATCGCGTGGCCGTGAGTGGAGACGATGCCCGGCTCAGGCGTGCAGCCGCTGCCAGTCAGGCGGAAGCGATCACCTTTGGCCGCTCGCCCGAATGCGACGTATTCGCCACAGACGTGCGAGCCGACAACGGCCACCTACGATTCCGCGTGGACGACACCCCATTCAACATTCCCGTCTGGGGACGCCACCATCTGGGAGCTGCCCTGGCAACCGTGGCGGTGACGCGCCTGTATGGCATGAACGAACAGGCCGTGGCACAAACCCTGGGCCAGTTCCAACCGGCGCCAATGCGGTGCGAAGTGGTGCAACTCGGCGATATCACCGTTATCAATGACGCCTACAACGCCAGCCCGACCGCCATGCGTGCGGCGTTGGAGCTGATGCAAGATGTTCAGACAAGCGGCCGCCGGGTCGTCATCTGCGGCGACATGATGGAACTTGGTGATCGCAGTGCCGAATTCCACGGTCGGCTGGGACGCGAGATCGTAACCAAAAGTGGAAGCGACCTGCTGTTCTGCTGTGGCCAGTATTCCAAGGACGTGGCCCACGGTGCCTGGGAAGCCGGCATGCCAACGGACAACGTATACGCCTTCGCCGATCCTCTGCATGCGGCCTCACACCTGCTGAAGGTGATTCAGCCGGCCGACGTACTGCTCGTCAAGGGATCGCGAGCGATGGGTATGGAGCGAATCCTCGACACCCTGGCCGATGCCAAGCCAGCGGTGCCGACGCGAATCGCCGCCTAGCCAAAAACCAAACCAACATACAAATCAACAAGAACCATAGAGGAGTTCCATCGTCGGCGTGAATGGTTGCGGGGCCGGACACGCCACCCTCCCTCCTGGGTTGGAGCAACGGATCTTCATGTGCAGCGATTACTGGGTCAATCGCTTTGGAGGTCGCTTCACGATGGAACTCAGACTGAGCGCCGGGGCGACCGCAAGGTTGCCCCGGTTGCTCAGGGATACAACTGCCCAGAAGCAAAACCGGCATCGCACGTTCCCTTTCGCGGCGTTCGCCCGCTGAGTGATGCCCACGGCGACCTGTGCCAGAGCGACACCATAGCCGCACCACGGCTGAGCCCAGGTATTGCCACGTTTTAGGAATCGTCACCGACGCCATTCGCGTCATCCTCTCAGTTAATCGCGCCTCCTCTCCAGACTACCGCTACACCATGCTTCGCTGGCTACTGCAACAACTTGAGAACTCGGAATGGGGTCACGTCTATGCGCCCATGCTTGAGAAGATCACGTTGCGAGCCTCCCTGGCGGCGATCGTAGCCTTCCTGCTGGCGTTGTGGCTGGGCCCTCGCGTCATCCGTTGGCTGAAGAGCCGTTACCAGGCTCCGCTAGAATCCCGCTCCGAAGTACTCCAGGAGCTGCATCGCCACAAAGAGGCCACGCCGACCATGGGCGGACTGTTTGTCATGGCGGCCATCGCCGGTGGACTACTGCTGTTTGGCGATTTGGGCAACCCGTTTCTGCTCATCGGCCTGGCACTGATGATGGCCCTCACCGCCCTCGGCATCTACGACGACCGGGCCAAGCTGAACCAAGGTGGCGGCCTGTCCGCACGGGCAAAGTTCGCGGTCCAACTCGTTATCGCCGTGGGTGTGGCGGTTCCGGTGTACTTCATTCACGCCGAACAGCCACGTGGGCTGGACTTAGTAATTCCCCTTACAACGAGCTCGATTTCGCTAGGAGCGTGGTTCATCCCCTTGGCGGTAGTCGTACTCGCGGGAAGTGCGAATGCGGTGAATCTCACCGATGGTCTCGATGGCTTGGCCTCCGGGTGCCTGATCTTCGCCTTCGCCGCCATGGGAGCACTCACCTACGCCGCCGGGCATGCGGGGCTGGCTGAGTATTTCGGCATTCTGCCCATTCAACAGGCGGGCGAACTGACACTCCTGGTTGGCGCGACCGCCGGGGCCCTGCTCGGCTTCCTGTGGTTCAACTGCCATCCGGCCCAGGTCTTCATGGGCGACACCGGCAGCCTCCCACTCGGTGGCCTGCTGGGCTTCGTAGCAATTGTCTCGCGTCAAGAACTAATGCTCCTCGTGATTGGTGGGGTATTCGTCGTCGAGGCCCTGAGCGTGATCGCTCAAGTCGCCTGCTTCAAATTGCGTGGTCGGAGAATCTTCCTCTGCGCTCCTCTACATCATCATTTTCAGTTTCTCGGCTGGGCCGAGAGCAAAGTCGTAACCCGCTTCTGGATCGCCGGCGTGTTATGCGCCGTTGTCGGCCTCGTGGGAGCTCGCCTTTCAAGTAGTCACGTGGCATCGGTGGTTCCGGCCGATGCTGCTCAAACCGCTGCGGCACAAGACACACAACCGGGTGTGTCTCGTTAGCCGCATCCACTAACCAGCGCGGTCCAACAAGCCGCCAAACAATTTCGTCATGAAGAATGATTTGGTGCACATCCTCTTCTCCGGCGGCGTGACCGGGGGACATCTCTTTCCTGGACTCGCCGTCGCCGAGCAAATACGGGCCCTCTATCCGCGTGCGCGAATCACGTTCGCAGGAGCTGGCCGGGTGCTCGATCGAGAGCAAGTCTTTCAAGCAGGCCATGAGTACCTGGGGATTCCCTGCCATGCTTCGCCGAGGCGACTCTCCCAGATCGCCCGTTTCCTGCGAGATAACCGCAAGGGCGTCCAGAAGGCGAAACAGTTCATCGAAGAGAAACACGTCAGCCTGGTCATCGGCCTTGGCGGCTACGCCAGCGTTCCCTCGGCACGGGCGGCGACCCGGTGCGGCGTTCCTTTGGTGCTGCTCGAACAGAACGTTTACCCCGGTCGGGCGACGCGTTGGTTGGCTCGATCGGCTGCGCTCATGCTGCTGGCGTTTCGCGATACCAAAGAGCACCTGCGAACCCGTGGCTCGCTGGAAGTGCCTGGAAATCCGGTCCGAAGTGAGTTCCTGGCAATGCGGAGCGAAGCCGAAGCAACCGATCCAGTCGCAGACAACGGCGCACAGCGGCGTCTGCTGATTCTCGGCGGCAGTAACGGGGCCGGCGAGTTGAACGAGCAGGTTCCCCGGGCGTTGTACCGCTGCCGAGAACAACTCCAAGATTGGCAGATCACACATCAGTCGGGCGAGACGCAACACGCGGCCACCGAAGAACTGTACCGAAAGCTGGGAATCGCTGCTGACGTGATTCCGTTCGTGGCGAACATGGCCACGACGCTTGCGAAAACCGACGCCGCCATCAGTCGCTCTGGTGGGACCACGCTCGCGGAGCTGGCGGTATCGCATGTTCCTTCCGTGCTTTGCCCCTTGGCTAGTGCTACGGACGACCATCAGCGGCTGAATGCTGAATACTATGCGTCGCGCCGCGCGGCCGTTTTGGTGCCGTCAAGTCGCATCTCCGCCAAACACGAAACCACACGGCAAGACGTGGCGATCGCCGATGCCCTGCTGCCGCTGCTGACCAGCGAAGCCGAACGAACCGCCCTGGCCACTGGCATGGCTCGCCTGGCACGGCCAAACGCCTCGCTGCGTGCCGCGGAATCGATTCTTAAATTGGTTCGCCCCACTCGTTCTGTGCCGCCTCCTTTGGGATCAACTATGCCCAGCACCGTCGAGTCGCGTTTCTAAGGCGTCGAGCACCGGTTCGTATTTCGGGCCGATCGCCGACAATTCAAATTCGCGATTCGTACCTTCTTTAATCGTGATGCGAACTTCGAGTCGCTCTCGTGGCAGGCAATCCTGCACGCGTTCGGCCCATTCGAGCAGCGTGATGCCGTCCGATTCGAAGTACTCGTCGGGCCCCAGTTCTAAGAATTCGTCGTCGTCTTTGATTCGATAGACGTCGAAGTGATAAACCGGCTTCTCCGTCCGGTATTCGTGAATTACTACAAAGGTTGGGCTGACGACATCTTCTCGCGAGGCCCCAAGCGCCGTTGCCAGCCCCTGCACGAGCCGCGTCTTGCCGGCACCGAGAGCGCCGTTGAGCGCCACCACGCTGCCCGCGGAGAGCGTCTCCGCCAGCGCCGCGCCCAGCTCACCAGTTCCTTGTTCATCGCTTGCCTGAAAAGTCCAACGCTTCATCGTGCTTCCTGATCGTCTGTTTGTTGTGTCGTTACTTGTGCTGTCGTTCTAGTTTAATATTTCGCTGCTGGACAAGAGCCTAGCGATGTTCGTATCCGCTCTCCGGTAGCGTTTCGCGATTGCCTTGCTCCGTAATCTGCCACAAACCTCTCTCGGCAACAAACTCCCCGATACGGGTGACGGGCGTGGCGAGTGGTTGTTCCGCAAGCAAGCGAGTCGCCTCCTCGGCAGGCACGGCCAGAATCAATTCAAAATCTTCGCCATCGCCAAGGGCATGTTCAATGGCCGTTATTCCATCCGAGGATCGCTCTGCCAGGCGAACCGCATCTTCGCTCACCGGCAGTGCCGCCAAATCGATGATGGCACCACAACCGCTCTCCTGGCAAATCCGCGAAGTGTCGAGCGCAAGCCCATCGCTGCAATCGAGCCCGGCATGCAGTTCGTATTGTTCGTGCAACAGCAGTGCTTCGCGCACGCGTGGTTCGCAGCGGAGGTGTTTGCCCAGGATGCTCCCACCGAATAAACCAGTTACCAGTAGCTGATCGCCTGGCTTTGCGCCGCTTCGAAGTAGTGGCCCTCGTTCGGTCGTCCGGCCGAGAAGCGTCAGACTAATTACCAGCGGCCCGTCGTGGCGGTTGGTATCGCCCCCGGCAATTGCCACGTTGTAATCCTCAGCCAGTGGTAACAATCCTTCGTAGATTCGCTTGACGAAATCGAGATCGCGATCGCGCGGCACCGCGATGGAAACGAAAGCCGCCCTGGGAACCGCGGCCATGGCCGCTAAGTCACTCAGATTCACCGCCAGCGACTTGCGGCCAATCTCGCCAGGCGAATGTTCTTCGAGGCGAAAGTGAACCTGGTCGATGAGCAGATCGGTCGTGACGACAGTCCGGTCGTTCACGGTACGCTCGCTCACGGAATCAGAACAACCGTCGGCCAGGACCGACGCGTCGTCGCCGATCGCAATGTCGACCGCATCGCTCGGCGGCAATCGCTGCCGCAACCAGGTTATCCATTCGTTTTCCATATTCACGCGTTCTCGATTAGTACTCGAAGGGGTGCAGTACTCGAAGGACTGGTCACCCCATAGGGCGACTTTTTTTGCTGTCTCTGGGGGGCCCCAGGGTGCGGCCAATTAATTCCAAGTCTCTTTCAACAAACAGGTTACCGAAATCGCCCGATTCACTCGCATTGACCGCAACACCTTTTCTACCTTGGCCTTAGGTTAAATACACGTGATTTCGGTCCGATGCAAAAAAAGTCCGGGCGTATTTCTCTGTCACAGCTGGCGTGACGCACATAGCCCACAAGACTTTGTTCGCCGCCAGCTAACTCCAGCGAGCCGATCGCAACCCCTGAGCATATCGCGACTTGTCGGAATGTCAAATCAAGAATGAGCCACCCGATTTTGGCACGGCGCGAGCACACGTCGAGCGGCGCAGCAACGCAGTCCGCAACGCATACAAGAACACGCGGCGCGCGATCAACCTTTCGGTGTCACGTTGGTGCGATAGGGCTTCGCCGATTTATAGAGCGAGACTCGGGACTGGAAATCGTCCTTCTCGTCCGCAGGCGCAAGATCCTTCGCCTTCAGTTGCCAGCGAACCGCTTCCTTGAAGTCTCCACTTTCGGCATACGATGCGGCGAGGGTATCTAAATAGCCATGGTCCTTCCACTCAGTTAGTTCACAAGCCCGCGTGGCCATCACGACGGCTTTCTTGCCATCTCGGAGCGAATCTGCCTGACAAGTCGCCAGAACCCAGGCGATGCCATTGAAGCCCTGGGCATGTTTCTCGTCGATGCGGGTGGCGCGATCGTAGTAGTCGATTGCCGACTTGAAGAACCCGCTCTTCGACGCATCGCTAGCCCAGTCGCAGAGTTGCTCTGCCAGGTCCGGTTTGGCCCGAAGCGCAGCAGCATATTCGGCTTTCGCCTTAACGGAGTCCCCTTTTGCCCGCCAGGCGTCGCCCCGATATTCGTGCGCCCAATGTTCGTCGAAGCCAATCTCAATCACTTTGCCAAAATCGGCAATCGCCTTGTCATAGTCTCCGTTCGCGTGGAAGGCGTGACCACGAGACATGTAGTACCTGAATCCCTTAGGACGGCGGCGGATCACCTCCGTATAGTCTGCGATGGCTTGGGCATGTCGTTTCTTTGCGTGCAGGAGTTGACCACGCTGAAAGTACAATTCGACGACCTCATCTTCCTCCGGTCCCAGTTCGACTGCTTTGTCCAAATCGCGCAGTGCGGCATCGGTCTTGCCCAACCAACTCAAGATCAACCCACGGCGGAAATAAGGAGATGACCAATTCGGCTTCAAGCGAATCACTTCTCCATAATCGTCCCGCGCATTTTCGAGATCTTCATTCTCGCTCCAAAACATGTCGCCGTCCCAGTCGAAGAACATGCCGGCTCGGTTGTACCAGGCGGCAAAGTTCTGGGGGTTGTAGCGAATCGACTCGTTGTAATCGGCCAATGCTTTGATGCTCGCTTCATCATCAAATAACCCGGCGTCGACCTTTCGCGAAACTCCGCGCATGTTGTACGCCCAGGCGTTGCGAGGGTTGCGGCGAATCTGATCGGTGTAGTAGTTGATCGCCTGATCGAGAGGCACGACCTTCGACTTTTGCACCCAGGCGGCATGAACCCAGAGCCAATCCCCGTTGACCTTGGTAACGGTCATCGGCAGCGGAATTTTTTCGGGGCCAATGTGCCGGTCGCCACGTTTGAATTCCGCGTTCGCTCGCGGCATGAACTGTTGGTTCATCCAGCGATCCTGGGCCGTCGCCAAATGGGCATTCAAGCCAACGCAGAAAGCGAAGATACAAACGAGCAGGATGAAGAATCGATGGTTAACGACAACTGGGATCTTCATGGCAATCTCCTCTGAGACAAGAGATCAGAAACCCGAACTTCTTCGGCCACGGCGAGCTCTCTCCATTGTAGCTCACCCCCGCAATGGTGGGAGAGGACATTTCGTTGGCTGGATTCAACGATTCCGCCGCGGCGAGATGTGCTATCGTCCCGCACGCTATTTTTCCGCATCTTTCTTCTGTAGCGCACCGGCACACCTAATTGGCAATTTCGCCAAGGCCTGCCACAATGACGCCTGGAAACGCCGGCATGCCGACGACGGAGATGTCGGAAACGGTAATACCGACGACGGGGATTCCGGAAAGACGCGGGTGGGGTAAATCGCCGCTTCAATCGCGTTGCATCAACCTTTTCGCTCGCGCACGAACTACGACACCACCACTCGACGACTCCATGACCGTTCGCGTTTTAGCCACCGGCGACATCCACATCGGCAAGCGGCCCACCCGGGTTCGAGATGCGGCGATGGAGCAAAGAGCATCGACCGCGCGGATGTGGGAAGCGATTGCACAGCGGGCGATTGACGAAGAGGTCGACGCCGTGCTGCTCAGTGGCGACGTGCTCGAACACGACAAGATCGTCTACGAGGCGATCGGCCCCCTGGGTCGCGGCTTTCGGGCACTCGCCGAGGCCGGAATCGCCTGCTATGCCGTTTCGGGAAATCACGACTGGCAAGTCTTCCCCAAGCTAGTCGATGAGCTCGACACGCCCGACTTCCATCTCATTGGTCGCGGCGGGAAGTGGGAAGAAACCTACCTGGAACGCGACGGACAAAAGCTGCTGCGGATTGTCGGTTGGTCCTATCCGGCGCGCATTGTCCCAGACAGTCCACTCGACACATACGACCTGGCGGCCAACGACGGCCTGCCGACCGTCGGGCTTCTGCACGCCGACCTGAACGCATCAGGAAGCAAGTACGCGCCGGTCGCTTTGTCGGAATTGCAACGCAGTGACGTCACGCTCTGGCTGCTCGGCCACATCCACAAACCACAACACGAAGTCTGCGAGGCCAGGGCCGATGTACTTTATCCCGGTTCGCCACAGGCCCTTGATCCGGGCGAGTCGGGCGTGCATGGCCCCTGGCTGCTGGAGTTCGACGGGCCGCAATCCGTCTCCTGCCGACAGCTGCCGATGTCGCGGGTGGTGTACGAAGAATGCGAGATCGATCTCTCGTCCGCCGTCGAAGAGGAAGACTTCTTGTCCGCGATCAATGACACGGTAAACGAACAGCTCAGCTGGGCGAACTCGTTGGAAACGCCGCCCGAGTTGCTTTCGCTACGACTTACCCTGGTCGGAGCGACGCCACTTTGTAGCCGGATCAATCACCTCGTGGAATCGCAAGGCCTGCGCGACCTGGACAGCTCGATCGGTGATGTGCAGGTCAGCATCGACAAGGTCACCAACGCCACCCGTCCGGCGGTTAACTTGGAACAACTGGCCACACAGAACGATCCGGCCGGCACCTTGGCCCGCACGCTCGGCATCTTGGAACGTGACGATAACGACAAAGCGGTCGACGCACTTATCAGCGATGCGATTACTAGAATGTCGACAGTCCGGCGCGCAAGCGCTTACCGGGCTCTCCCCGGTGATGACGAGCCCGACCGAACTCGCGCCCGGCAGCTTCTGCTGGAACAGGGCTGGCAACTGCTAGAAACGCTGCTCGCCCAGAAACCTTCGCACGAGGAGGTTTCCGCATGAGTCGTTCGATTCACTTTCGCCGCCTCACGGTCCGCCGCATGTACGGCCTCGACCACGATCGCCTACGGCTCGACACGATCGCCCCGGGCATCAATGTTGTCTTCGGGCCGAATGCCTCAGGCAAGACGACACTCGCCCGTGCAATCAAGCGGATGCTCTCGCCCGATGCCGATGGTGGAGAAACCGATTCCGTGGCGGCCGATCTTGTGGTCGGCGACCAGGAGTACCAGTTCGATTACAACTTCGGCCAACTCACCTGTCGTAGCGAAGGGGGCGACGCGCCTCTGCCATCGCTGGCACCTGCGGCACTTGGCGAACGCTACATGCTGGCCCTGCACGACTTGGTGCAGATGGCCGGGGACAAGGACCTTGTCTCGCGAATCCTGCGAGAAGCGGCCGGTGGCTACGACATCACCGCTGCAGCCGCCGAGCTGGGTTTCGATCGCACTGCCGCGAGCCGGAAGAACATTGCGTCGGCCGAGGCTTTTCGTAGCAGCCAACAGAAGAGTGTGAAGGCAAAGCAGCAAGAAGACGACCTCCAACGCCAAGCCGCGCAACTCGGCGAGCTGGAACGTGATCGCCAGCGGGCACGCGATGCCCACCGCCAGCAAAAGCTTCTCGAGCAGGCGGTCACTGTCCTGGACAACCGCGACAAGTTGGCGTCGGCCGAACAGGCCCTCCACGCATTCCCCTCAGCCATGGCTCAGCTCTCCGGCGATGAGTGGCGACAACTGGAGGGAATCAAAAAGGCACTCGCCACACAGAGCGAAAAGCGGCAACAGTACTCGCGCGATGCCGAAGACGCCGGCCAACAGCTGGCCAGCACCGGACTCCCAGAGGACGGCATTTCCAACGAGTTGGTCGAGACCCAGCAGCGGCGGTGCGACACGCTACGTTCGCTGTCGTCGGAAATCAATCGGCTCGAGACCGAACTCGCCGCTCGCCGGCAAGAATCTTCCGCGGCGGCAGCCCGACTTGGCAGTGAATTCTCCCCCGAAAACGCTACGCAACTCGACAGTGGCAAGATCGACGAGCTATTGAAACTCGTACGTCAGGCGGAAGAACTCCGATTCGACACCGAGGCCGATGAGCGTTTTTCCGACCTGCTCGGCGCTAACAGCGACGCCTCCGCATCTGCCTCGGGCAAAACGCCGAGTCTCGCTTCGCCAGCGCAGCTGCACGAAGGGACGCTGCTGCTCGGTCGCTGGCTGGCCCAACAATGCGAACAAGAAAACAGATCGGCACCAGCATCGCCAACCACGGATAATCACAAGCGGGACTGGCTCGTCGCCGCCGGCGTCACCGCGGTTATTGGCGCGGGAATGACCCTGTTCCATCTCTCCTGGCTTGGGCTGCTCGTGCTGGCCGCGGCCTTTCTCGTGTGGGGAATGCGAAAGCCGGCAGTGGTGCCCACAGTCGATGCGCCGCCCGTGGAAGACATCCCAAGGCAGTGGAACGCCCTGGGACTGGAGAGCCCTACCGCATGGGAGGAGCAATCGGTCGGTCAGCGTTTGCGAGAACTGCAACACCAGCACGCCGCCGCTCTGGTCGACCAGCAAAGGACCCAACGCCTGGCCGAGCTTCAGCCGCGTCGCGAAAAGCTGACCGAACAAATGCAGGCACTCGCCACCCAGCGAGACACCTGGCGTGAAGACCTGGGGATCGACGTCGACATCGACGACGCCCGGCTGTTGTTGGTTGCCCAGAACGTCTATCAATGGCAACTCGCCGACTCCAAGGCTCAGGCGGCCGCCGCCAGTTTAGGCGAGGCTCGCCAGCAACACGACAAGCTGCTCTCGGAGATTCAGGCCGACCTCGCCTTCCTTCGTGACGAGACAGCCGAGCATGAAACGCCGTTGACCAATGCCGAGCAAGCCGCCGCCCACGTTAATGCCCTTGAACAGCGGCGACAGGCACATCAGGCGGCCACCGAGAAGCTGCGTCAGGCGGAGCGAAACGCGGAAGAAGCCGATACCGCGATCAGCACCTTGGAACGCGAACGGGAAAAGTTGTTCGCGGACCTTGACCTGAGCATCGACGACGAACCGACGCTCCGACAATGGACCGAGCGGTTCGCGGACTATACCGAGGCGACGAGGAAGCTCGACTTCGCCACGCGTGCGGCCGCCGAATCGGATGCGACCATGACGGAACATGCTTCATTGCTTGCCAAGAGCCGAGTGGAGTTAGAGGAAGAACTCGACAGCTGCCGCGACGCGGCCAAGCAGCTCGAATTGCTCAGCAATGAGATTGGCGGTATCGAGACGCTGATCAAGCAGGCTAAGAAAGAGACAGCCCTGGAAGAGGCCCTGGCCAACGAGATCCGTTGCCGCGAAGAGCTCGCGGCAACGCGTGATGCAGAAGAACGCCAGTTCGTCGGCACCGCCATGAAGCAGTTCCTTCTCGATCACCAACGCACCGAACAACAGCCTGCAGTTCTCCAGCGGGCTGGTGAGCTGTTCAATCAGATCACCCATCGCCGCTATCAACTCGACATCGGCAGCGGAGACAACCCGCAATTCCTGGCAATCGACACCAACGATCGCAAGTTTACAATCGACGAGCTTTCCAGCGGCACGAAGGTGCACTTACTGCTGGCCGTTCGTTTGGCTTTCGTCGAACAGTACGAGGGTGGTCAGAAGTTACCCTTGCTACTCGACGAGGCCCTGGGCAATGCGGACGAGAGGCGAGCAGGCAACATCATCGAAGCGGCCATCGACATCGCGGCCGCGGGACGCCAGGTCTTTTACTTTACTGCCCAAGTCGACGAGCTTGGCAAATGGCGTCGCAAGCTCGAAGAGCATGGCGTGGAGCCGGCCCTTCATGACTTGGCACAGATCCGAGAGTTCAACGAGACGGAGTTCGCCCCCGATCTGGTCGCCCCGGATCCGCCCCGTTCCCAGCCACTTCCGGCGCCGGACGACGACGACTGGATTACCTACGGTTCGCGGCTAAGCATCCCCACACTCGACCGTCGGCAGCACATCGGCAGTGTCCATCTGTGGTACATCATGGAAGATGTCACCCGGCTGCATTCGCTGCTAAGCAACGACATCAATCAGTGGCGGCAACTGCAGGACCTAGTCCAGAACGACTCCGGCAAGACCTCAGCAGTCACGACTGAAGAATTCGCGAAAGTCGAAGCGGCCGCACGGCTGCTCGACTGCCTGCTTAAGCTCTGGCGACAAGGACGCGGAAAAGCGGTCGACCGGCTCGTCCTGAAGAACTCGGGAGCAGTGACCGACTCGTTCATCGATCGCGTCACGCTGCTCTGCGAAACGCTATCCGGGGACGCGGAGCAACTGATCGAAGCCCTCCGCGACGGGCAAGTCAAACGCTTCACCGGCAAGAAGATCGACGATCTAGAGGCCTTCTTCACCGAAAACGGTTACCTCGACCCGCAACAGATTCTCTCGCCCGAAGAAATGCGCCAACAGGCGGTGACGTTCGCCTATGCGGACCGCGAAGCGGGGCTCGTTTCGCCAGAACACTTTGAGTATCTTCTGGCCCTGGTGTCGGCCGATTCGATTCCGGAATCGCCAGCCCAGGCACAATCGCCCGTCAATAAAGCCGCCGTCAGTGATACGGCCATCAATGAAACCGCCGTCGATAGCGATTCGCAAGCAGAGCCGGCCCCCCTTGCAAGCGAAGAGAAAACGCCGGAAGAAGAATCACTCTCCGGTGAACAAGACCTAGCTGACGAGGACCCCGAAGCCGACGAGCAGGAAGATTCCCTTGATCCGGCCAGTGGGCGACTGTTCTAGACGGGCAATATTTCTAAACGCCACTGTTCTGAATGCCGCTTTAGTCGAGCCACTTCCAGCGACATTCGTAGCGAAAGTTATGCTCCGGACTGGCCAGCTGGAACGTGATCAGTGACCCCAGCGGCAGCTCCACCTTATCGGTCGGCACGACCTCTTCCGCCGCGTCTTCCTCGCCGATCTTGTGTTTCGTGATCTCGAAACCAGTATAGGGCCTGCCCTCCGGCATGAGGATCCAGACTTTCGCGAGCCCGGTTTCTGCCGGAATGCTGAATCCAAGTTCGGCCTCGTTCGTTTCGCCCGTGATCGACTCCGCCGGAATAATTACATCGCTGACGATGTCGACTTCGTGTTCGATCGGTACGCTGCGCATGTCGAGACTGATTTGCCAGCGAAAGCGACCATCCTCTAGCGGCTGACGAGCAATTCTCGGCTTCAGCTCTGTCGAACGGCAGGCAAACTGCAGCGTCTCGTCACTGCTCACGCTCTGAAATCGAATCGTCGAATTGCCTTTAACACGTTCCGTTCGCCGCACACGAACTCGGGCATGAGCACGAGCGCCGTCTCGGCCCCGATTTCGCTTCGTAAGCGTACGCAAGTCGAACACGCGAGCGTCGGTAACGATCTCAAACCCACGATAGTCCGGCGGATCGAGGTGCTCGACGTCTTCGTAAGGCAAGGCGTCGACCTTAGTGACCGGATCGTGTTCCAAGGTGTCGAGAATTGTATCGTAGAGTGAACTCGTGTCGGCAATCGCCTGCAGGACCATCTCGGAACGGCGAGCACGCTCTCGTACTTCATGAATTTGATACGGAATGCCAATCAGGAGAACCAGCGACAACGCCAACCATAGGTACGTTGGCCAGTCGCCAAAATCAAGGAGATTACCAAACAGGGTCCGTGCCGAGTTCACACGCAGCTTCCGAATCATTGCTACGCGAGCTTCGCCGGCTGCGTGGGGGTCGGTGTCTACACGAGGCGTCCCCTCGTCGGTCGATGGTAGCGGGTCCCAAGGGACGCTATTTGGCAACTGATCGCCAAAATGTTCTGGCCGCAGGCGACACGTCTTGCGGGCGATGCAGTAACCATGCTGGACGAGACAACGCACTTCCAGGTCGGTGAAAGCATCAAGATCCGTCCGCAGGCGAGCCGTCTGACGCTGGATTTCCGGATGGATCGCGGTTGCGTCTTCCTCCTCGTCGACCACATCTCGAATCGAAGCGAAAACGTAGCCGGGCGCCCCGTAGAAATTCTCCATTTCCAACTGGCTGACGCGGTCCCACAAGATGTCCGAAGCCCGCAAGGCGGTCTTCACCAGGCCACCGGATTGTCCTCGCTCGAAGACGGAAAACTCGCCGCCGGCATCGCTCACCAAGACCGTGTCGAAACCGTGCGGGGTGCTGGCCGCCTCGCTCTCGACCATCTCATTGCATTGACTCCACGACTTGCCCATGAAGCGAAACATGCGAACGCCAAGATTGTCGTAGACACCGCCATCGGTGAAGGCGTAGCGGTCGAACTCGCCGGCCCGGGCGCCCACTTCGCTTCCTTTGAGCGGTAGCGGTGGAAAGAAGCCAGGGAATGCCGAAGAGGCGGTTACCGCCATCGGAATGGTCGCTAGTCCGGTACGGATTTCTTCGAAGTGATTCCCGCCCCCGGGCGAGCGATGTTGGATGATGAGCCCCTCGCGACCGAAGGCACAAACACAACCTTCGCTTACATTGGTCGAAAGGATGTGCAACTCCGGCGTCTTCGGGAGTTCGAACAGACAGCGGTCGCCATAGAGATGTTTCTCGTAGTACTGCTCAAGTAGGCCGGGCCGCGTGAGGCGACGATTCGCGCCCAACAGCAAGACACGTTGAATCGTGTGCCCAATAGCAGTCAGCGGGATTCGCCGCACGATGCGGTTGCGGACGTCCATCTGCACAAAGTGAATTAGTTCCACCGCCGCGGCTTCAAATTCTTCGTCACTGCCGTTGTAGCGATCCCAGTGGAGAGCGAGATGGGCTCCCAACACACTCCCGCCGGAAACCGACGTGATTTGGGAAACATCTTTGAGGATGTCGGCGTCACGCAGAAATCGGATCACGCCCAAATGATAGAGCGTGGCTCGAAACCCACCACCAGACAATGCCAAACCAAGCTTCATGAATCAGGCTCACAAGGAGATACCAGCAGGGCAAAATACCCTATCTCTACTATAGACAGAGATCCGAGATTTTCTGGAAGCCTGGAAACCGCTATTCAGGGCGGATCGCCCGGCAGTCTAGCTGCCTGGCGTCGCCGGTTTCTCGACTTCATTGGGCGGTGCCTTTTCCGCCGAGGAATCTGAGCGATTGCCCTCTTCGTGCGACTTTTGCAGAGCGGGCGTTGGCTGTTTCGCTGGCTGCTGCGCGGCTGGTATCTTCTCATCCAGTACGGCTTCGACCGCTTCTTCCGCCACGTCTTCAGCGACATCTTCTGCCGCCGTGGTGGCAGAATCGGCCGCCGTTTCGCGAGGTTCCTGCCAGGCTTCGAGAAGACAGTGAACGCGAACTCGCAGCGTATCGTCCTCCATTTCCCGGTGGACGATCTCGATAAGTTTGTCGGCGTAATATTCCGGTAAGTCCTCCGGCGAAGCGAGAACAATAATGACGTCGGCCGTGGCATGCGAGGAACTTGGTCGGCCGGTGGAAACCAATTCGATTCGCGGGCTCTTGGAAACGTGCTCTGCCAGCGACTCTTCGACCGCCTTGGTGAGCGGGAACGTACGCGGCTGTGGCTTACCTCGGTCGATACTCCGCTGCAAGGCATGCTCCAACGGGAACGCCAACACAATCACTGCCAGCGCAAGCACGAAGACCATGCGAAAAACCCATTGCCGCTGAATAAGATCCTTGCGCTGCGGACTGACCCCTAGCAGCCGAAACGTCGCGGCGGCACCGATGATGATCGCCACCAAGTTCGTTACGAAGAGGACACCGGCCCCCTGGGCATTTCCAAAATTGCCGTAGGCCATTGAAATACCAATCGAACAGAGCGGTGGTACCAGCGCCGTGGCGATCGCTACACCCGCGACCGCGCCGACAAGGTTCGGCCGTGCCAGCGCATACGCGGCCGCCGCCCCCGAAGCGAGCGCAATGCCCAGATCGAGCAAATTCGGTTCCCCACGTGAAAGCACCTGAGCGGTCAGTTCTCGACCAGGCGTGAACAGACCGATGAGAGTGCTTACCAGTAGCGTGACCAAGAATCCAACGAGCACCGCCCCCATCGACTTGCGGCCGAACTTTGGGTTTGCCTGTGCCATGGCCAATCCGATGGCGATCATCGGCGTCATCAGCGGAGCAAGCAACATGGAACCAATCACCACCGCAGGCGAATCTTGTAGCAGTCCCCAAGAGGCAATTGCCGCCGCCAGTCCGAGCATGGTGAGGAAGTCGGCATTCAGCTTCGATCCAGTTCGCAGCGTCTGCACCAGGTCCGCGTAATCGGCCGGGTTCATCCGCGGCTGCCAATTCACGTTCCGTCTTTTCTGTCCTATCCGAAGCGGCGGAGCCTGCTTCACCACGCCAATCGTGGGATGATCCTTGTGGCGCATGACCCCGCGCACCCACGCCTGGTTGTTCGCGCCCACCAGAACCAGATCGCATTTATCGATGGCCGAGGCGAGTCGCTCGCGATCATCCGCCAAAAAGACACGTCGACGCACGCGCTCGTGCCGCTTTACATTAGCGGTTCGCAGGAGCTGTCGAAGTTCGCGGCGGCCGACCTCAATCGCCTCCTCTTCGCCCTCTTCCACACGGGCGATGATCGACAGAGCGCCCGTCCGCACCGCCAGGCGAGCGGCCAATGTTGAACCGGTAACGTCGTGCGGGCTGTCCGTGCCCATCAGAAACACGCGAGCCTTCTTTGCCGCCGGTTCCTTACCCTGAAAGAGAACGAGCGTGGCACAGGGTGACTGCCGGAGCAGTGGATGATTGTTATAAGCGGCACCGGTCTGGCCAGTCGGATCGGGAGAAGCGACGACCAGCACATCCGCCTCCGTACGTCGCACGTGTTCGATCGCAGCCTTCGTCACGTCGGGATGCAAGACGCGTTGAATCTCGATGTCCGCGGCCGGCAGGGCAAAGACCTTGTGACCTTCGGCCGCCTCGTCGAGCCGACAAAACTCACGCACCTTGGCAGCGAGCTGTTCTACTTCCGCGATCTCCTCTTCGCTGGAGAGTAACGGATACTTGACCGAGGGCGCACTCGCCCAGCAGAGGACCGTCAACTTCGACTTCCGCGCCGCCGCCACGTCTGCCGACCAGCGTACCACAAGCCCCACATCGTCAGGCTTCTTGATGACTGCGACGACGGACATCCAGAACACACTCCCATGAGAGCGAGCGCGGCTGAACAGCAGCACCGCTCTCCCACGGCGACGGCTGCGCAGGCAACCTAAGACAGCCGCTGACAGCCCTTTTTGAGCCTAAACATAAGACGTGGATGGCCCGGCAGAATCGCTTCCGAATCGACGGCAGGCCAGCAATGCGGCGAACCATCGGTAACAGGCCACGTTCCGCTATTCTAACCTAGAGCGTCATCGACTGTCGTGCAGAACGCACATTTTTGTCAGTCGATCATGGACGGACGGCCGCAAGAATTGCCACTATCGCCCAGACTGACGCTTGAAGACGTCCGCTTAGCGTTTCGCCGAGGCAACGCGGAGATGACCATAGAGGGTCTGGTTTCCGCGAAGCACGTAAAACTTCACCGGAGCGAACTCCGCAAAGTCCTTGTGCTTAAGAACGTACTCAACATTGTCGAGCTTCACCGTTTCCCAAATATGCATTCCTACGAGAATGTCGCCGCTGCGGATACCTTGACGAGCGGCCGGACTACCGCTGCGAACCTCCGTAACGCGAAGGCCGCCCCGGTAGCGATCGCTTACTGCTCGCACGTCGCTGGGCGAGAGTACTCGGAACCGCATTCCAAGTGCCTCCCAAGGATCGCTGCTTGCGACTTGCGTGCTGCCAGAGAACGATTCTAGGACAAAGCGAACGTCCTTGTTCTGGTTCTCGCGTTCCACGGCAACCTTCACGGCATCCCCAGCATCGCGCCCCAGAAAAGCACGTTCAAGATCGACGACCGTGTTCAGCTCCGTGTCGCCGACCTGCGTGATCACGTCACCGGCCTCGATTCCACTTTTAGCGGCCGGGCTGCCCGGCTCCACACGGCGGACCAAAACGCCCTCGTTGCCGTCGGTTCGAGCAGCAACAACGCCGTGCCAGTTTCGATCCATCCGCTTGATGCTCATCAGACGCGAGGTGACCTGCAACACATCGTCGATCGGAATGGCGAAGCCAATGCCCTGGGCACCAACCCGTACCGCAGCGTTCAGACCAATCATCTCGCCGTCGATGTTCAACAGTGGTCCGCCCGAGTTGCCGGGGTTGATGCTGGCATCCGTTTGGATCAGATTGTCATAATCTTGCTGGTCGCTGACAGCGACTTCACGATTGAGGGCACTGATGATGCCAGTTGTCACCGTGTGCTCGTAACCGTAGGCATTGCCGACGGCGACAACCGGCTCGCCTGGCATCAAGTCAGATGAAGTACCGAAATTGATGACCGGCAACTTCGCTTCACGCGGCGTTATCTTGATCAACGCCAGGTCGGTGCTTAGGTCGTGCGAGATGATGCGTGCACGGTACTTCTGACGGCTCGAGAGCGTGACCTGAATGTTGGCCACACCATCGACCACGTGGTAGTTCGTAACAATGTAGCCGCGGGGATCGATGATCACGCCGGTGCCCATCCCGTTAACACGACGCACGTCCTGGGGTAATCCACTGGCGGTCGACTTAACGGTTTTCTGGCCACGAATATTGACGATCGCGTCACGGTTCTTTTGAACCGCGCGGACCACGGGCGTGTGGCGAAGTTCGGACGCCATACTCGCGGCGGCCAAAGAAGCGAACGCGATCGCGACGGCACCAAATTGCAACATCGCACGCCACTGAAGGCTAAGAGGCGAAGACGGCTTAATCGCTAGCACGGCAGTACGACCTTTGGCTGCGGGGATGAACTGAGCTGCCTTCACGCCGGTCTCCAAGTCGAAAGTCATAGCGGCAAAACGAGTGTCGTCGAGAAACACTCGAAGATCACATCGGCCGCCCGGCGCCGGAAGCTCCACCGACTACCCCCGGGCGCGAAAGAGCCCGCCTAAGTTCTCAATTCGAGAATAGGAAGATAGGGTAGGCTTGGTGTCATCGGTAACTGCCAGCGATGCAGGCACCACGACGGCGCTTCACGCGGTCGCAGTACAGAGAGAGCGCTGAGAGAAGAGGCCAGCTAGAAACTCAGAAGCGCCATGAGATCCAGACGCAACAGAGAATGGCGACCGACACAAGAGATGAAGAGAGAACGAAGGGCTGCGAGCTAGCCCCAGATCAACTCGTTACCACTAGCACGCTTCGGCGACCACTGAGGCGGCAGTGACGGCCTCTGGGACTCAGGCTTTGCTTGACGAGGCTGAGAGACTTTTTTGGCGGCAGGTCGACGGGGTCGTGTCGTACGCTTCACCCGCGAAGTAGCCGGTGTTGCCTTCGCAGTTGGCACCTTGCCATCGGAGCCCGGAGTTGGCCGAAACGTCGGTACAAACGTCTTCGGAATATTCTTAGCTGGCATTTTCTTCGGAGCCGCCTTGAATGTCGTTGGCTGCGTGCGCTGCTTGTCGATCCGCGATGGTCCTGCCTTGAGCGGCTTTGCCTGAACCTGAATCGGCGATAGCGGTGCTGGCTGGGCAATATTCCGCGCCACCGGCTGCGGTTGCCGTCGTGCCGGTTTAAAGAACCAGGCCCTAAACGGCTGCGGCGGTCGTTGCTGCTTCTGCGCTGGCCGTTGTTGCGGATGGGTGCCGGTGGCGGTCTTTGCGTGCGTTGGCTTCTGCAACACGTCGGCGTTCGCCGCTCGACGATCGAGAGACGCCGGCTTCACTCCGCTTCCCCACTCGCGAGGATTCTTCACGGCCACCCAATCTTTCGAAGCCGGCTTCTTTCCCGTCGGTGCGTGATCCTTCGCCATACGGTGGACCGGCTGATTTGTGCCGCGCATCGCTGCTTTGGTGTTTCGTGCCGCGAACGTCTGCGATGCGGCAGACACACGCATGCCTGCCATCCCCGGCGTCATCAAGGCAGGTCCACAATCGGCTCCCTCGGGGCAAGGGAGCGGTGCCTGCATACCCGGCATGCCCGCCGGTCCGTACGGTCCGCTCGGTTCGAAGGCCGGACGTACCGGCACCGGAAACAGCCTCGCCCGCGGTTTCACTAGCGGCAATCCCGGCTCAGGTGCCGCTTCCTGCTGGTCGCAGTCCTTACACTTCCAAGGCGGAAAGACCGCCACCGCTGGCGTGGTAAACAACGAAAACAGAAAGCTGTACAGTAGGAGGCGAATCGCCTGCGATCGGATCGTCATGGAACCTGGAGACATGGCGTCAGCGCAAGGTTAAGTGTCTGCGACTACGTTTCAGCTAACCCATCGACCAGAGCGCGAGAGGATGCTTAGCAATAATCGTTAAACCTTGCCCGTTTCACCTAGATAGCAGGCGGCGAGAAGCCAGCGGCGAGAGCAGTGCTATCGCGCGAGCGAAGAGCTGCTCAGCGATCTTGGTTAGATGCGGTGTGATCGCCTGACGATGATCCATCCGCGCTTCGCCCACCGCCTTTTGATGGAATCACGAACCAAAGAAATTGAATCAGCAGAAACGCGACCAATACTGCGAGCAAGGCGTAGGGCCAGTAGCCAAGCCAGGAGGCGATGTTGTTGACCCATTTGATGCCGGAAACGCGGGCGATATAGAAGGCGGCCGCCAATCCGAACAACAAGAACATGATGCCGATTAGAATCCCGCAGCCGAGCGTGGCCATCGTCCCTTTAAAGGCATCCTCTTCACCACGTCCTTCGGCATGTAGCTTGATGGTGCGTCCCTTCTTGAGACTGCGGGTCACGGTCTCCGTCAGTTCAATGCTACGTGTGGCGTCTTGCCAGGAAGTTTGTGCTGCCTCGGCGTTTGCTGGTGTTGCCAGACGAGCGGCGATCACATCGGCCAGGTCGGTTTCGTCAGCGGCGACGTCAACTCCTTCGTCGCCCAGGCCTGCCAAACTCCACTGAGCACGATCTTCGTAGTCGGTCATGTCGAGCTTGATGGTCTGCTTCGACGTGACTACGGAAATCGTCGCATGGGGCGAGTCGCTGGTCGGTTCGACCGACCAATGCGCAAGTCGCCCGGCAGTGCCGGTCATCTGCACATTGAGATTGGTGTACTTAGCAGCGGTCACCTCCGGGCCCATGGCGGCCACGCTCTTGATCTCGCCACACATCTCGCTGAGCAGGCGAGCATCACGGGCGAAGTACTCGAGCACCACCTCACGACTGCGGTCCGGCAAATGGCGATGCACGACCACCTGTTCGATCGGCGACGTCGATTCTGATTCACTTGCAGCAGGCTCTTGCTGAACAGTCGAGTTGGCCATCGCAAAGAATCGGCGGATCGGCTGAGTTTCTTGCTCGGGCAACAAGGGAACGAGCACTCCGCCCCCCTCACGGCTCACCATTTCCAACTCGTAGTAATCGAGCGGCGACAGGCTCAACGGGTGGGAGATAACGAGCGAGACGCCCTGGCGTGCCAGCGAGCGGGCCTGTTCCAGTCGGGCGGTCGTCTGCGATGAGCGAGAGACAATAACCGCATCGGCTTCCGCCACCGATGCCGAGGACTCGAAAGGAGCCAGGCCAGTTAGCGCTGCCGCAAAGTCAGGCTCCGTCTCCGCAAGTTCATCAAGCACGCGCCGACTCGTGGCAACATCGTCGTCCGTACAGAAGGCGACCAAGGAATGCGAGTCGCTGGAGAGAATCGCACGAGCAAGCACCTTCGTATCGTCATCGATTCCAAGCAGGGCGAATTTCATGGCGACTAACGAAGCGACAAGACTGTGGGGATGCGATGACTGCGGAAGGGCCGCTTCGTTGAAAAAGAACGGGCGGCCGTCAAACCAAAACGACTGGGCACCTGACTAGAACGAGCGAATGTGAAAACCACCGTCGACATCGAATCGCTGGCCCGTGCTGAAGGGGAAGCGGTCGGACACAATCGCCTCGACTGCCAAGGCGATATCCTCGGGCTGCCCCCAGCGACGAATGGGAACCAGGCCTCCTTCTTCGATCAACTCCGTGTACTTGTCGGAGACGCGAGCGGTCATGTCGGTCTGCGTCATTCCGGGACTGACTTCGAAGACCTGGATCTTTTCCTCCGCCAGTCGTAACGCCATGACGTTGGTCATCATGCCCATGGCCGCCTTGGCCATGCAGTACTCGGCCCGGTTGGTCGAGGCAGCGAACGAGGAGATCGACGAGATGTTGATGATCTTGCCCTGCGCGATGGTGCCCGCGGCAACCAACTCAATCATCGCGTTGGCCACGCGTTGCGAAAGGAAAAACGGCCCCTTGAGATTGGTATCGAAGACCACATCCCAATCGTCTTGGCTGACTTTGAGCAGGTCTTCTCGATTGGGCGATCCGATGCCGGCATTATTCACCAGCAGATCGATGCGCCCGAATTCGGCAAGCGTCTGCTCGAGCATGGCGGCTCGATCAACTTCCGAGGCCACATTCCCTTTTACGGCAATCGCCTGGGAACCGGCGGCGACAATCGCGGAAACCACTTCCTCAGCGGCATCCGCGCGGCTGACAAAATTGACCGCCACCTGAAAACCTTGCTCGGCCAGCTTGAGCGCAATCGCGCGGCCAATTCCCCGCGAACCTCCCGTCACCAAAGCGACACGTTGATCGGCCATCGACTTCTTTTTCTTTCCGTTGGAATGCAGTTGCTCGTTGATGCTTACGGGCGGACCGTCGTGTTCTTAGAGGATGAAGCGGCTGAGATCTTCGTCCTTGCTCACCTCTTCCAGACGTTCGCGCACATAAGCGGCGTTGATCTCGACCTTGCCCATCGACATATCGGGAGCCTCGAACGAAAGTTCTTCCAGCATCCGCTCCATGATCGTATAGAGCCGTCGGGCACCGATATTCTGGTTCGTCTGATTCACATCGAACGCACAGTCGGCCAAGGCCTCGATCGCGTCCTGCTTGAATTCGATCTCGATACCTTCGGTCTCCATCAAGGCGGCGTATTGTTTAGTCAGGGCTCCCTTCGGCTCGGTCAAAATGCGAACGAAGTCTTCCTTCTTGAGATCGTTCAGCTCGACGCGAATCGGGAAGCGACCCTGAAGCTCGGGCATCAGATCGTTCGGGCTGGCACGATGAAAGGCCCCGGCCGCTACGAACAAAATGTGATCGGTGCGAACGTAGCCGTACTTTGTCTGAATGGTCGTTCCTTCGACGATCGGCAACAGGTCGCGCTGGACACCTTGTCGGGAAACATCTGCACCCTTATTCGATTCACCGGCCACGACCTTGTCGACCTCGTCAATGAAGACAATGCCGACGTTCTCCGCGGCCTCGATCGCCAGGGCGTTGACCTTTTCCTGGTTGATGAGGTTCTCACACTCTTCTTCAAACAGAACTTTGCGAGCCTCGGCCACGGTCATATCCCGGCGGACAGTATTCCGCGGCATGATCTTTTCGAACATGCCTTGCAGATCCATGTCCATCTGCTCGCCGGCCATGCCGCCAATCATCATCGGCATCGACTTCTGCTCGCTCACGATTTCGACGCGGCGTTGTTCCAGTTCTCCCGAAACAAGCATGGCCCGCATCTTTTCGCGAGTGCGCTCGTAGCGTTCGGGCGAATCAGGGCTGTCGACACCCACGTCAATGGCCGCCGGAGCGGGGGCCAGCAGATCGAGCAACCGTTCTTCCACGCGGCGACGGGCTTCGTCTTCAACGTTCTTGCGTTCGTCTTCTTGCACGAGACTGATCGCGTTCTCGACCAGCTCGCGAATCATGCTCTCCACGTCACGCCCGTAGTAACCAACTTCGGTGTACTTGGTCGCCTCTACCTTGATGAAGGGAGCGCGCGTCAGTTTTGCTAGACGACGGGCGATCTCGGTCTTACCGACACCGGTGGGACCGATCATAAGAATATTCTTCGGTGCAACTTCCGCGCGCATCTCGTCTTTCAGCTGTTGCCTGCGCCAGCGATTCCGGACGGCGATGGCCACGGCCCGCTTGGCGTCATCCTGGCCGACAATGTGTCGTTCGAGTTCGGCAACAATCTGCCGAGGTGTCATGGCATCCACAGTTTCCGTCACTTCGAACTCTCCATTTCTTGCACAATCACGTTGTCGTTCGTGTAAATATCGATGCTCGAGGCAACTTTGAGAGAGGCCTCCACGATCTCCGTCGCGGAGAGCTCACTGTTCTGCACAAGCGCCCGAGCGGCCGACACGGCGTAGTCTCCGCCGGAGCCGATCCCGAGCACACCGTCGGTCGGTTGAATCACATCGCCGACGCCGGTGACGAGCAGCGTGTGCTCCGCGTCAACGACGATCACCATCGCCTCAAGTCGTCGCAACACCCGATCGGTCCGCCACTCCTTGGCCAGCTCCGTGGCCGCGCGGGGCACATTACCGGGAAAGTCCTTGAGCTTCGTTTCAAAGCGTTCGAGCAGCGCGAAGGCATCGGCCGTTCCGCCGGCAAACCCGGTGATGATCTTCCCGCCGAGCAGCGGTCGAATCTTGGCGGCATCGCCCTTCATGATGGAACTGCCCAGCGTGACCTGGCCGTCGCCGCCGATGGCAACCCGGCCTTTGTGTCGCACGGTCAGAATGGTCGTAGCACGTAGTTTCATAAGTATCTTTTCGGTTTTGAATCGTTAATCTTGGCTTCGGCGAAGCATGCATAGGGGGAGCAGCAGGCGGCCGACGCGGGTGTCTCGATCGTGGGGAGACCAGTTGCACGCCCCGGTGCCACTCCAGCAATTGTGTATTTTCGCTGAAACAGTGCGTCAGGACCAGCCGCCACAACACTCGCACGGCCAATGGCCCGTAGTCTAGCGATCGGCTATGCTACGGAGCATGAACGATTCTACGCCCAACTCCGCCGACGAACCCTTGCCACGTAGCCCCCTGTTGATGTCGGGTTCCGACACCGGCCTGTTGGTTGTCGATGTGCAAGGCAAGTTGGTCGGACTGATCGATGGACACGCCGCTCTGGTGTGGAATATTCGCCGCCTGCTCGACGCGGCTGCCGCGCTCGATGTGAAGATCGCCGCCACGGAGCAATACCCCAAGGGCCTAGGCCCCACCGTTCCGGAGCTAGGCGAACGCTTCAAATTGATTCCAGACAAGACAGCCTTTAGCTGTCGCGAATGCGGCAAACTGTTTGAACAATTCCGCGCGGCGGGTATTTCCAAGATCTTGGTCGTTGGCATCGAAGCTCACGTCTGTGTGCAACAGACGGTCCACGATCTATTGGCTGACGGATTCGCGGTTTACGTTGCCGCCGACGCGATCGGATCCCGCCACGCGATCGACAAAGAATTCGCGCTCCGCCGAATGGATTCTGCGGGAGCTGTCCTGACCACCACCGAAGCCGCGATGTTTGAACTTTGCGAGCGTTCCGGAACGCCCGCATTCAAGACCATCAGCAAGCTCGTCCAAGAAACACCACCTGAGGGAACCTGAGCGTGAGTGACGCATTGCCTGAATTAAATCCCCCGCTTCGAACGTTGATGGGCCCCGGTCCCAGCGATATCCACCCGCGCGTGCTTGAGGCGATGGCTAAGCCGACCGTCGGCCACCTCGATCCGTATTACCTGCAATTGATGGATCGGATGCAGGATCTGTTGCGGCAGCTATTTCGTACCAAGAATGAAATGACGATGGCGATCAGCGCCACCGGCTCGGCCGGCATGGAAACATGCGTGGTCAACTTAATCGAGCCGGGCGACTCGATGGTCGTCTGCATCAACGGCGTGTTCGGCATGCGAATGGCCGATGTGGCCGAGCGTGCCGGGGCCGTGGTGACGCGTGTCGAAAAGCCGTGGGGCGAAATCTTTTCGCCAGAAGACCTGAAGGGCGCCTTGGCCGAAGCCAAGCCGAAAGTCGTCGGCATTGTAATGGCGGAGACGTCTACCGGCGCGTCGCAGCCTCTCCCAGAGATCTCCAACTTAGTCCACGATGCCGGCGGCATGCTACTGGTCGACGCGGTTACGTCACTAGGCGGTATGCTGGTCGAGGTCGACGCCTGGAACATCGACGCGATTTATTCCGGAACACAAAAGTGCCTCAGCTGCCCGCCCGGCCTGTCGCCCGTTTCGCTCAGCAATCGCGCGGTCGAATCGATCTTGGCCCGCAAGACCAAAGTGCAAAGCTGGTATCTCGACACCACCATGCTGGCCAACTACTGGGGCACCGATCGGGTCTATCACCACACCGCTCCGATCAACATGACCTACGGACTATACGAGGCCCTACGGTTAATTCTTGATGAAGGGCTCGACGCCTGTTTCGCCCGACATCAGAAAAATCACGAGGCGCTAAAAGCAGGACTCGCGGCGCTGGGCATGGAATACGCGGTGGAATTGAGTCACAGCCTGCCGATGCTCAACGCAGTTCGCATCCCAGAAGGGGTCGACGATGCCGCCACTCGGCGAGCGCTGCTTGATCGTTTCGGTATCGAGATTGGCGGCGGCCTCGGTGCCTTTGCCGGTAAGGTCTGGCGGATTGGTCTGATGGGCCACGCTTCGCGGCAGAATAACGTCCTGCTGCTACTCTCTGCGCTGGAACAACTACTTGGCGACGCGGGAATCTCGTTCGACGCGGGCGCAAGCGTGGCGGCGGCTAACGGCATTTACGCTGCAAGATAAGCAGCTGCTTATCTATTGGCCGCAAACGAAGCACGGCATCGCATCCCACGCATTGCCCCCATCCTGCCAGTTCTTGCGCAGAAAAAAGCAGGTAATAAAACCTGAACATTTGCCTCCGGTAGCTTGCCATTGACAGCGGGCGTGCTTATTATGCCCGTAATGACCGGTCTAGCTGCGACGGGGTATGCCGTTGGCGAGGGCGGTTTTTGGGGTAGTCAGGCGGCGACAAGTGGTTCGCCACCTGGCGAGACAATTCGCTTTGATGCAAGGAAGTCTACCGACACGATGTTGGTTCTATCGCGAAAAGTTGGTCAACGGATTCTCATCGGCGACAAGATCGCGGTCACGGTTGTTCGCGTCGGCCAGGGGGGAGTTCGCATCGGCGTCGAAGCTCCGGACGGCATCGAGATCGTTCGTGAGGAGCTCAAGCTCCAAAATGAGCAAGCGGGCACAGAAGAACGGGCCGCAAAGCCGACTCGCATCGGGGCTCCCCGATAGCTCGTTCCTTGCTAGGCCATTTCTTTGGCTAGCGAATGTGCAGGTGTTTACAGTCGCTGACGGAACGTAAGTGAGCTCAGACGTTGCAAGTTCGGCTATAGTCGTGCGGCATGTGCGTGACGCCAACGCGAGCATCCAATTGTTGGTGAGACCATTTTGGTTGCGTCCCTAGCTCACGCTTCGGGCTACGGGTACCGTCGTGTTTCGGACCAAGGAATGTTCCGTCGCGTTACTTACTGCACGGTCGATTCGTCAGCGTCATTTTTTTCCGGCTGTTCTGGCGCCTGTGCAGTGCGGTGCGAAGAGATGCCCACCGGCAAAGCTCCGACCACGTCGAGCGAGCCGTGCTGTTCGACGTACCTTTGCAACTTCTCACATTTCTCATTGGCGGACGGCTCGTCGGGCGTGTCGACCAACGACTGTGGCCCCCACGGAATTCGGCGTCCGCGCGCGGTGGCCAGCTCGTACGAATAGACATCTTTCATGCCTCGTACGGGTCGCGGCGAAGGCAAGATGTCGCGCAGTCCCATGCCGTGCCAAGAATCGCCAAACGCGCGAGCAATTTGTGCCGCACCAAGGATGCGACGATCGTTCCAGCTGCCACCTGGTCGTGGCGTGGCCCGCGGAACGACCCCGCGAATTCGCGGCATCTTGGTCAGCTGCACCTGAGAGAAGTTGTCTTCCGGAAGCCGTACACCATCCGCATCGAGTGGCATCAACTTGGCGCCAACGGCGATCGTCGCCACGGGTTCACGATAGCGCAATTCGACTTCAACTCGGGCCGGATGAAACTTTTCAACACGCGTGACCTCCGCCACCCAAGGATGTGCGGCGAACGCCAGTCCGATTCGCTGAGCGATATCCTGATCGAGGATCGATAACGGTCGGTCCAAGCTGGCCCGACGCACAACCTCTTCACGAATATCATCGGCCGTTAGCCAACGTGGCGGTTCATTGACGGAAATCTGATCCGACTGCAACCGGTACTGATCGCTTCCGTAGATCTGCGGGCCGAGCTTCTTCCAGACCCATACCCCGCCGCCGGCGAGAACCGCGAGCATCACGACGAGCGTAAAGACCGCACCACCTTGTCCGGCTGGCGAAATAACCCGCTTCAATAGAAGTTTCCAATTACCGCTACGTTTTCGGCTCATACCAACATCTCCGCGGCTACAGCACTGCGAACCATGTGGTCACACATGCCGGAGAATCCAAAGCCTGAAAGCTCTGCCGCCTGGGGAACCAAACTCTTAGAAGTCAGGCCCGGAACGGTATTTACTTCGAGAACCCAGGGATCGCCGGCCGCGTCGACCATCAGATCGACTCGGACTAGTCCCCGCGTACCGAGTGACTCAGCAGCTTCAGCGGCCGCCTTGGCAGCACGCACGGCGAAGGCCTCGCTTTCGTCGAGCGGGACGACCGAATCGGCCTCAAGAGAGATTTTTGTCTCGAAGTCGAAGAGTGGCTGTCCATGTTTGATTTCCAGAGTCGGCAGCGGCTGACCATCGAGCACGGCAACCGTGAGTTCGCGACCTTCGATGTATCGCTCGGCCACGAGAAAGGAGTCGTACTGGCGACTCTTCTCCACCGCCTCGGCGATGTCATCGGGCCCACGTACGACACTTACGCCGAGACTCGAACCCTGGCTATCGGGCTTGATCACCACCGGGAATCCGATGGCGCTAACGTCGCTCACGATCTTGCTCGATTCCGCACCAGCATGAATTGTCTTCCAGGCGGGGGTCGGCAGATTGTACTGCACAAACCGTTCCTTCGCGGCGGCCTTGCTCATGGCAATTCGCGAGGCAATTGGCGAACTACCGGTATAGGGAATGCCGATCTCTTCCAGCTGCAATTGAATGCTGCCGTTTTCGCCGGCTCCGCCGTGCAAGGCGATGAAGCAGACGTCGATCTCTCGCCAGTTGATGCTGAACAGATCGACGTGAGCCGGATCAATGAGCGTGGCGTGGTGCCCCGCTCTCTTGAGCGCGGCGGCAACCTGCTGACCACTGGCCAAACTGATTTCGCTTTCCGCAGAATCACCTCCGGCCAGGACGGCAACATCGTAGAACACAGGGTCGTCCGAGGCTCGCGATTCGTTCGCGGGCACCTGGACGATTGAAAACTCGTGGGTCGTAGACGCTGTAGCGCGAGACATGGTCATCCTCCTTGACAACCGGGTCGTGTAGTAAGAGCGGGATTGTGACGTGGTGAAAAACGGCCGTGAGTCAAAGCTCCGCCGGCGCAAATTCGCCACGCACTAGAGACTGATTACCAAATTTCGATCTCTGTCTCTAGCTCAACCCCAAGCCGCTGGGCGACTTGATTACGCACCTGTTCAATTAGAGCCAGGGCGTCGGCACTGCTAGCACCTTCTTCCGCGACAATAAAATTCGCGTGGCGCTCGCTCACCATGCAGCCACCAACGCTGGTCCCCTTGAGACCCGATTGGTCGATCAGCATGCCGGCACTCATCCCGCGCGGATTCTTGAAGACGCAGCCGGCACTCTGGTGGGCCAATGGCTGGGCAGCCTTCTTCACAATCCACTGCTTTTGCATCCGCTTGGTCAACACTTCGGGATCTTCTTCTTCGAGTTCGAAGGCGGCCTCAAGAATGACCAGTTCGTCCAGGCTACTTTCTCGGTAGCCGAATGACATTTCCTCGCGGGTCCGCTCGTGGATCTCGCCGTTGAGCGTCATGACCTTGGCCGATGCAGTCCACTGGCCGATGTCGCCACCACGGCCTCCGGCATTGCTGTGCAACGCGCCACCAATGGTGCCAGGGATTCCTACCAGCGTTTCCAGGCCAGCGCGACCTTCGCGTACGGCGCTGGAGATCACGTGACCAAGCTTAGCCCCGCCACCCGCGACCACGCGGTCTTTCTCCACGCGAATGTCTTCAAACGCCGCCTCGGTGAGCATCACGACGAGGCCTTTGACACCTTCATCGCGAACGAGAATATTGGAACCGCCGCCAAGCAGCCGCACCGAAACTTCTTCTTCACGACAACGCTTGACCAGCTCGCCCAACTGCTCCACGGATGTTGGCGCAGCCAAGTATTCCGCGGGACCACCGAGATGCATCCAGGTGTACTCGCTAAGGGGGACGTTCGTCCGAACGATGTCTTCAAATCCAGTCTGTATACTCATGGCATTCCGCTGCTAGGTCTCCGGCCCCCATCGTAACGAGCACATCGCCCGGACGACAGGTCTCCGCGAGACGCTGTTTTATACGATCTAAATCGTGGTCGGATAGAGTGGAGGTCCCCAATTGCCGCACTGCCGTGGCCAAATCGGCCGCCGTTACGAGAGGCGGATGGTCGCTTGACTCTCGTGCTCGAAAAATCTCGGTTACCGCCACGATATCGGCATCTTTGAGGCTTCGCGCCAGCGGGTCAAGGAGATGGCGGGTTCTGCTTTCTTGGTGCGGCTGAAAAATGACACAAATGCGGCGATTCGGGAATTTTTGCCGAAGTGCGGCCAAAGAGGCCGAAATTTCGGTCGGATGGTGGGCGTAGTCAGTCCAGATCGAAATCCCGCGGACCTCGTCCACTGGCTCCAGACGTCGTCGAATTCCGCCAAAGGCCGCCAGTCCCGCCTGAATGCCCTCGAAGCTGGCCCCCGCATGATGGGCCATGGCGGCGGCCACCAGCGCATTTCTCACGTTGTGCCGGCCAAACACCTGGAGCCGGACCTTCGCCACCTGGCGACCGCGATGCTCGAGTAGGAATTGATAACAACCGCCCTGCTCTGTGAGATCACGGGCCTGCCAGTCGGCAGCGCTCGAATTGCCGTTTCCATCAATCTGGTCGGCATCGGAAAATGTTTCGATTCTTGCTGCCGTATTTTGTCGGTCAAGCATCGCCGTCGTCGCCAGGCAATGTGCCGGCACGAGCAGGACTCCATCGTGGTGCACAAACGCGGCGAATTGCGCAAACGCGGTAGCCAGTTCATCAACACTGCGGTAACAGTCAAAATGGTCCGGCTCCATTCCGGTAATCGCCGCCCACCGCGGCCGCAGCTCTAGGAAGTGGCGGCGGTACTCGCATGCTTCTGCCACGGCGACCGTGCTGCGACCAAATCGACCGCTCTGCCGAAAGGCCGGATCGTGATCGCTCTTGGCGTCGCCCGTCTTCTCACCATCGGTAACATCTTCGGGCACCACAGGTTCGGCACCACAGATGACGGTCGGGTCAAACTGAGCGCGAATGAGAATTTCAGCGACCATGGCCGTGGTAGTCGACTTACCATGCGTGCCGGCGACTGCAATTAAGTCACGCGACGCGGTGACGCGGCCCACCATCTCCGCGTAGCTGTATGTTGGGATGCCCTGCTGCCTGGCGGCGAAGAGCTCCGCGTTGTCGTCTGGAACGGCGCCCGAGTAGACAACTTCGTCGACGTCCGTGGGAATGTTCTCTGCGGCGTGGCCAGAATGAACTGTGATTCCGGCAGCCTTCCAGTTAGCGACGTCCGCGTCGGTTTGATCAGAACCGGAGACCTGCCAGCGAGCGGCCTTGAGCAGACGGGCCAGTGAACGCATGCCCTGACCGCCAATGCCAATTAGATGGACACGGCGTCGCGGTCCCAAAACATCATCGCGATTTCCCTCAACACGCCGATCCACGGAAGGATCCGTGGGCGTGAGTTTAGGTAGCGGGGACGGGAGCGAAGACAACAAGACGGCATCCTTGCGGGAATCATTCAGAGAAGCAAACGCGTCGCGATGATAAATGGTCCCTGAGAAAAGTGTCAATGCGAAGGCGAAGGTGCAACGAGCCTTCTTCGCTACGCCAGTTGCCCATCAGGACAGCGCCGCGTCTTCTGCCGCGGGCTTCCGTCGCCTAGGACGAACCGTGACCAACGACGCTAGCACCAACAGACCAAACAGCGAATAGGCGAGCGTAAAGACCCACGGCTCTGCTGAGAAGAACAACCACTCGTGGGCCCAGTAACCAATAAACGAACCTGGATACGGTTCCTGGCTACCATGTGCCCGCAGCCAATTCTCGAGCGTGGTCAGTGGGCAGACCACACCGAACCAAGCTTGGACCACAACAACTCCGATGGATGCGAGATGAATCATCCGAAACCAGAATTTTCGGACCCAGGACCAGCCACATGCCCCGCCAACGAGAATCAAAATCAGCCCCACCACCACGAAGCCGACGTAGGCAAAGTGAAACACGACGACCAGATCGGCCAGTAATCGATAGATGAACATCGTGTCCCCCTCAACTCAACATCCTGTTCCCTGCACACCACGATTTCCCTGCACGCCACGATGGGCCGCGAGCGAGCCGGCAAACATGGGCAAGACCGTTGGCAGGCGTCAGTTACGTTCCCCGTTGGAACGCTGGCTGATGCCGAAAACTCGGTTCCGGCAATCATACCGACTCGGCGTGCACAGCGACAAGCGAAGCCATACATCTACGAGTGTTTCATTGAACGAAACAAGAGACTTAATCCGCGAGAGCGAATCGGCGGGCAGGTTCGATTAACGTTCGTCGTCCTGCGCGAGAGACTCCGTCCAGCGAATTCGACCACGTTGCAAGGTGACCGTCGGCCCATCAATGAGAACGACTTTGACATCGCCATGCGACTCACCTGCTCCTAGTACCGCAGGTCGGCCATCGAATGCGAACATGGCTCGTTGCTGCCCGTTGACGACGACAAAGCCCTTCAGTTCCACTTGCTCATCACCGGTGCCAGCTCGCCTGGCAGCTGGCTTGGGCTTGCCTGGGGGATCGAATAGTTCGACTCGATTGGGAAACGGAGGGTCAAACTTTTCTGCAGCGATTTTGGCGGCGAGCGCGGCCTTGTCCACGATCTTGCTCTCGGGCTCGGCTTTCTTCTGTTCTCGCTTGGGGGTTCGCGATACCTTCGACACCTCGGCTGGCTTCGCCTTCGGCGTTTCCGTTTCAACTGCGGTCGGTTCCGCTACCTCTTCCGAGCAGCCGGCAAGGCAGGCCACCACAAGGAGGCTGACAGACAAGGTTTGACGAAGGTGCGACGACATGGAAATCCGCTCTTACAGGTAGGCAATTGCGTGGGTGAAGATCGAACGTCGGGCAGCGAGGCCAGATGCCTAGACCGCTCTGAGAAAGTGTAGCTCAGCGTAGAGCGACAGAGCGTCCGTAATGCGGAAGGAGTCCGCATTCGTAGCGAGAGAACAGCCGAGTGCCGGTTATCACGATCGGCACGGTTGTAGCGACCAACTACGGCTTAAAAATGTCGAGGACGGAGGACTTCTCACCGGTCGCCCGGCGATGCTCTTCCGGTGAGACACTGGGATTACGAGCCACGCGAGGTGCTGTTTCTCCAGCCTCTGTTCGAATCAGCGTCTTGCCTTCGCGATGCGAATCGGCCCGATATCGGTCCTCATACTTCGCTCGCAAGGGTGGCGAAACACCACTGCGAAGCGTGTTGGTGGGAATATGGACTTTCTCCAAACCACGATCTCGGGCTGGATTGACCATCATGACACGGTCGGGCGTCGCATCTCGGCGAGGCGGCTGTGTCGTGACCGCTGTTTGATACTTCGTTAGTTTGATGACGGGCGGAAGTCGCTCTGCTTTGGCCGGAGCCTTGTTCTCTTTCACCACGGGCGTTGCACTTCGCTCATCTGCCAACTGGATTCGCTGCGGCTTCGGCTGCGGCAATCGCTCCGTGGACGGCGTCTTCGGGATAGACGGCGTCTTCACCGAGGGTGCGACATTCGGTTTGGCAATGGAAGCAGGCGCCGCTCGTCGCGAGCTCGCCTGCGGCAATGCCTTGGCAATCTTGGCCGCTGCGCCTGGCGAATCCACCACGGCAACTGGCGGCTGACGCCGGTTGGTAATGTGCGTGTTCGGCTTTGTCGACGCTTGCGGCGGCAGCGGCGGTTTGACAACCTCGGGCAGACGTTCTGTCTTCGGAGCTTCGTCGTAGTTCAACTCCGGCACGACCTGTTCGTACTGGTATTCCTCGTGGCCGTGATACTCTGGTCCATGATGCCCAGGCCCGAAATGTTCGTGACCGTGGCCGTAACCATGGCCGTGTGCGTGCTCGTCATAGCACTCCCCGTAGCCAGGGTGTCCGACTGGCGGACATCCTTCGGCCCAGGGCACGCGGTGCAACCAGCAGTTGGTCGTTTCCAGAGCCGCCCCGTAACGTCCTTGGGGGTGGTCGTCGCAAGGTACGATCATCGGCGTGATAAAGACAACCAGTTCGCTCTCACGAACGGTTGTCTTTCGATTTCGGAATAGTTTGCCCGCCACCGGAATATCCTTGAGTAGCGGAATTCCCGTGAAATCGCCAACATCGGAACGCTGGCGAAGTCCACCAATCACGATTGTCTGCTGGTCGGCCACACGAATCGTGGTGGTCGCTTCGCGGCGGTCGATGATCGGCTGGTTGTCGTTCGGTGTAAAGCCCGTGAGCCGACTAAAGCTGGGCGTGACCAGCATTTCAATCGTGCCATCGGCTGCGATATGTGGCGAGACTTGCAGCTTGATGCCGGCCTCGCGGAACGAGGTGGTGCCGATGTTGCCGCCCCCGGAGGTTTGCGTCAACTCCTGATACGGAATTTCCGTGACGATCTGAATACTGGCCATGTCGTTGTCCAGCACCATCACGTTTGGATCGGCAAGCAGTCGTGAATCGTCCGATTCTTGCAGTGCGTTGACCACCGCGGTGACGTCGAAATTCCGACTTAGGCTCATGAAGGTCATGATCCCGTTCGCAGCACCGAGTGCCGGTGGCACCTGGGTGATGGAGTCGATCGCGAATACGTCCTGCGGATCGTTGTTGGCGTCTAGATTGTTACCCTTGAGGGCCGAGTTCCAATTGATTCCGATCTCTTCGATATCTTCCAGCGAAATATCGTAGATCAGAGCGGCAATACGAACCTGCGATCGCGGAATGTCGATTTGCTTGATCGATTCGCCAATGATCCGTAGGTTTTCCGGGTGGTCGGCGACCACGATGCGATTCTCTTTTTCGATCACCGACGCCTTTCCTTCGGCGCTCATCAAATTGGCGACCATCTTTTCTAGGTCAAGTGCTCGCACGTACTGGGGAGCGTAGTAGGCGACGTCGAGCGGTCCGCCGGTGGCTGTCGACGATGCTGTGCGAGCGGTACCACGTCGGCTAGCAGCTCGATCAAGTTCAAGAGCGCTCTTCTTAATCAGCTCCACATGGTGTGGGAAGTCAACGACCATGAGGCTGCGTGACGAGGGAATCGCTTGTACGCGGCCCCGTGGCGACTTGAGAATCTGCACCACCGGAAGAATCTCCTCCGGAGCCCCATAACGCAGGGGAACGATCGCCGACGTGAATAGTGGCGGCACTTCGCCCACATCCTCGAGCGTCATGATGACGAGGCTTTCGCCCACCGGCCGGTAACTGTAACCGTTGATTAGCAGCAGGGAATCAAGAATCTCACGTAGCGGTGCCTGCTTGAAGACACCGTTGACCTGGCCGCTGATGTTGCTCTGCACGACGATATTGACGCCCCACGTTTGGCTGATCAAGTAGATCGCGTCCGTGATGCTGGTTTCCTTGAGCGTCAGATCGCCTCGCGTATCGAGCTTGGCCTGCACGGATTGAGCTATGGCATTCGCAGAAGCCCGGATATGGGGCTGCGTCTGAAGTTGCGGTTCCGCTGGCTGACGCGATTGCCCAGGCCCTTGAGCCGGAGCGCGGCCAGGGCCTGGTGGCTGTTGTGCTTGAACGAGTGACGGCAGCGGGCCGGAGAAAACGGCCATGAGAATCGCCAGAGTCAGGACGGATGATCGCCACAACAGCGCATTCGCGCTGCTCGAAGACGGTCTTACTAGAAATCCGTCGTGTCGATCCATGACACTCCCTAACGTCCTGTCGTATATTCCGGGCAATGCGTGCTAGCAGCAGCATCCCCGTCCATCGCAAGCGCCGTGCATCGCCGATGCGAGCTCTTTGCCCGCATCCGCCTTGCTGTCGCTCATGTTGCCGTCTTTATCGTGGCCGTCTCTATTGTGCCCGTCTCTTTTATTGCAGTCGCTTATGCTGACTTTTTCTTCTTGAGCTTCTTATTGAGATCGAACATCGTCAGTTCGAGCTCGAGTTCGGCCGTTTTTCGGTTCTGTGACGAAGGTCGCAACGAGAATACGCTCGTGTGAACGAGTTTCTCGTCCCCTTGCAGTTCGGCAAGGAAGTCGGCAATCGCGGGAAGTGCCCCGATCACCGTTAACTTGAACTGCTGTGTCTGCAACTCAAACTTCGTTTCCTTGCCACTTCCCGCACGGGCGGTCTTATCAAGTGGATTGTCTTTTTCTCTCCAACGCCGCGTCTTCTTGTCACTCAGATTGATCCGCCGGACTTGGCAACTGTGCTTGCGTGCGAGGCTCACAATCTGCCCTCGCAGCTCTAAGGCAATGCTCTCGGTTACCGCTTCCGCCTCCCGTTGTTTCAGCTCCGAAACCCTCGCGGAAACCTTTTCCTGAAAGGCTTTAAGCCGTGAAACCGTCTCCTCGGCTTGTGCGATTTCGGATTTCAACCGAGCGCGATCACCTGTTAGGGCAAGGTAATCATCGGCGGCCGGCCATACAGCCACGAGCCCTATAGCGAAAGTTAGGGTTATAACGATCCAACGGCGTGATGGATGAACCAGAAATTGCTGTAAGAGTTGCTCAACCATTATTCTCAGCGCCTCCATCCTGATCGGCAAAGTCTGCCAAACGACACGTGATGTCAAACTGGGTAGCTGGTCCGGCCCGTACGTTGGCCGGTTCGGTCCCCTCCAAGGCAACCTGGACGAAAGGGGGTGCCTCGCGGAGATGCCTTACGAATTCAAAGACACCATCCTCGGTGTAGCTTGAGCCAATGATGGTAACCGTTCCCTTACCGGATACCGTGAGCCGCTCCAGCCAGACATCGTCCGGCAAACACTGGGCGACCGTGGTCATCAGTCCGTCGGACGGACGCTGCTGCAAACCCGTCTTCAAGTTACGCATGTGCTTGAGCTTCTTACCCATGGCGGTAAATTTCCCCTGCAACATGCGATAGCGTCTAAGGTCCGGCTCCATGGAATCGAGTCTGGCCTGCAATGCGTCGCATTGTCCCTGCTCGTAGATCCCTGCTCCCAGGACGCCAATGGCGATGAGGATGGCCGCCGCAACGGGCCAGGCCGCGGTAAGCAAGCCCCGTATCAGGGGTTGTCCCTGCCCAGCCCTCGTGCGGTCGAGCAAGTTGGGTCCGTTTCGTTCGCTGACGGGGCGCCCGGCAGCCAGCGCCGCCCCAATGGCCGCCATCAGTTCGGTTTCCTCGGCATCCCCTTCAACCGTCCATTCGGGACAGATGTTTTGTGTATCGAGGACCTCGACTTTAAGGCGATCAAACGCCACGAGTTCTTGGTGAACGCCGGCCACCGCATCGCGATCACCACAGAGATAGAGTCGCGAGATATTGCCACCTTCGTACCCAAAATGATGCTCGCAATAGCGCTGAAGTCGCTCCAGATGATGCCGAACGGTCGAGGCAATCTCGGCTCTCGCCTGTCGTCCACCGGGACGATAGTCGAGCAGCAAACGCCCGCATCGCGAGATTCCTAGTTCCACGCCGCGTTCGTTAACCGCAACGATCAGAGCCGGCGATTCGGCATCCCCTTCCATGTTGCCAACCGCACGGCACATTGATACGAGCGATGGCTCCATAAGGTCGACGGTTAATCCTGCCGCTTCTGTAGCCGCGATGAGCGACTCCAAGGTTTTCTTGTTGGTGACCGCCAGCCAAGCATGATGATTTCGAGCATCGACCTGCTGATCATGGGCCGCTAGACTCTTGTCCCCGACGCCCAGCGACAGATAGAGATTCGTTCGTTCTTCCAACGACCGAAGCTCATTGCGCACTTTTTCGGCCGAACCAGAGACGACACGAGTAACGCAGAAGTCTCCGTTGAGCGCAACCTTGACAGAAAGACCACCGAGCCGTTCCTCGATCGCGAGCGTCTTGAGCGCGAGCGTCAGTTCTTTGACGCCGGCCTCCGTATGGAGCGACGGAGCGTCTCGCCGCCAAATGAGCGATCGCGTGTGAACGGTCTTTGGTTCACCTTCGCTTCCGTCCTGAATCACCACGAGGCCCAGCTCGGAATGGCTGATCTCGATCGCGGCAATGCGGTCGGACTTCTTTCTTACTTTTTTCGGCATCTCTTCGCTCCGTTATCCGCGTGCCTTATTCTTGGCAAGCGGGAAATCTTGCTTGTGCGGTTACTCTGGCTGAATCGTGACCTGTAGTGTGCGAGTGACTCCGTCGGCTGTTCCTGTGCCGGTTACGACAACCTGTTTCCCCGAGCCATCCGCCGCAGTGGCTGCGTAGGTATCTCCGCTTCCCGAAGGAAACTCCGTTGAGGTAATGCCGGTACGCCACGTGACATCTTGCTCCAGTTCGGCGAGTGCATGGTTCACCGCTGCCGCCGCCAGGTAGTTAGCCCGTTCGTAGGCCATGGTGTTTCGCAACGCACTGTATTGGTAGGTTTCCGCGTCGACCATGGAAATAACCATCATCGCCGTCGCCGAAACGACGAACAGGCAAATCAACAGCGCGGACCCCGCCCGGCTACGGCGGCGAGCATTCTTCGCAACGGCTGTTGTTCGTTGACTGGTCATGGTTCGGTATATGCGGTTTTCTGTTTATACGGTGACAGGCTCCAGCGATGTCCTTCCGTCGTGCTTTCGTTACCAGGTACGTATCCAGGCCCAGGAGGTCACGGTCTTGGTTCCGCCAGTCGCCCGCGGCAATTGGACTTCGGCCTCGACCTTGATCGACTGCACGTCGCCAACAACGGTTGTCGACGTCGTCCCGTCCGCTTCGTATCCGGTAAACTTGAGTTTCGTAATATTCTCACCCAACACACTCGCGGCAGTCGTCACGCCGAAGTCGACCGTGTCGTCGGACGAGTCGTGGTCGTAGACATACGTATCGCCTGACTCCATCAACACGGAAATGCTTCCCGAATCGTCACTCGGCCCGCTCATGGCAACCACCGAAGTCGCCTGGCGGACACGTCTCACGATATGCCGCACCGTGGCGTGAGCTGCTTCCAAACGTGCTTGATCGTTGTTGTTTGCTTCCCAGGCGTCGCGTCCTGAGCGCAGCAGGATCGTAACCGACGACACTACGGTCGTCAGAATGGTCGAGGCGATGATCACTTCTAGGAGTGTCACGCCAAACCGTCTTTTACGATCCAGACGCTTCATTCTCATAACTCGCGATGCGAGCCACCTTGGTCGCGAACGTAACGCTCGCTTCTGTACTATCGAGCGTGGAATCCGAATCCACGTCTTCCCAAACCGTCGTTGTCACCGCCATCAGCCGGTCACTAATTCCGCCATCTGCGGACTCGTCACTACGCACAACGCTAAAGCGAACGTTCGGATATCCTTCTGCTGAAAAATTTCCGCTCGCCGTCGATTCACTCCAGGTCGCCGCGGAGAGCGCCAAATGCTCTTCCTGCTTGCTGGCACACAACGAGGTCATGACTCCGGCCACCTCAAGTTCGCGACTCACTCGCATGCCGTCGCGCATCAGCGACAACCCGGGGACGATTGCCACGGCCATCATGGTCGTCGCGGCCACAAGCTCAATGAGCGTCTGCCCTCGACGATTCGAATTGTTGCGGCGTCGGAAGCGAGTCACGGCAACTTATTCCGGTTTCTAAACGATGATTCACAGGAACCCTGGCGGATAACTGTCGTATCGACGGAGTCGTCACAGCACGTAGCAAATGACGTGCGTGCTCACGGCTCGACGGATCCTCTGACAGCCGTCCTACAAAGATCCACCCAAGGCTAGCTTACGAGGGGCGCGAGTCAACGCGGAAAGAGAAGGCGCAACCCGTTTCAGTACAACCACTAAGGCCGACTATTCGGCCTATTGCTCAGCCATCGTGACCGTCCCAGTTATAGGGACGGCGTTCAGCTGCCAGGTGCGGTTGGGGCCGGCAAGCGTAATTTGATACGCCGCTAGAGCTTGCCCTTCAAAATCAAATTCGACCGTCGTCGTCGAGACGGTGACGGTCACTTCGTCGGGAATGTCGCGGACCGCATCGGCAGTCTCATCGCCCCCAGAGGCACGACGGTACATACGATAGCTGACAGCCTTGCCACCCGACTCGGTAAAGCTCAAATAATGGTTGTCGCCGGTCGAAATTGAAGCCCGTCGAGCCAATTTCATATCGAGGGCGATTCGACGTCCAATTCCTTGGGCACCAAAGTCCCCCAGCCCCGCCGTTCCGATACGAAACATGGCGACGGCGCCGAGGATGCCCATCAATGTGACAACGGCGAGCAGTTCCATCAGGGTGACTGCTCGCCGTTGTTGTTTTCTTTCAGCCATGACACCAGCCGAACTCGCGTCCGTTGATTACAGGAGGAGCGACGCTACTGACCTAGGCGTGGCCTCTGCCACTTACTGGGCGCGGTGGTCGCTGTCGAGCGTGTAGTTACCTCCGCCCGGCTTCTGCGGAATTCCATCCGGGAAGTAATCAGCGTCGGCGGCAATATCGCTCAAGTTCGATGCGGGCCAGCTGCCGTTTTCGAAGTACCAACGCTCCACGGCGGAATTAATTTCAGCCATGTTCTGCAGGTTGGCGTTCGTTTCGGCGGCCGTCTTCGAGAAGTTGATTCTCGGAATGATCACCACGGCGATGATCCCCAAAATGGTGACCACGGCCAGAAGTTCTAGCAGCGAAAATCCACGACGCTTTCGGGTAACTCTTGGTTTGCGAGACTTCATTGCTCTTGCTCCCTCGATTCCTTTGGACTCAACGGATAGTTTTGTGTTCGGGCCCTTTGCCCGTCGTTTTGGTAATTTCGTGACCCTGCGGCCACACTCAATCGGTCAGTATGCTTAACCGTAGCTCATAAAAGTGCGCCGGCGTATTTTTTTGCCACCATCGAAAATTCTGTGGCCGGCCGGCACCGGGTTGTAGCGAATATGTTAGTGATTATGCCCCGTGACTTGCTGGCTCGACGAATCGAACGTGTAAGAAGAACCATCGTAAGGGCAAACCGGCAGTCCATCGGGCAAATAGCTCGAATCGGCACCGATATCGGAAAGGTTCGAAGCGGGCCAACTCCCGGTGTCTCGGTACCAGCGTTGAGCCTGAACCTCGATATTCCCTTTCGTGGCGAAGCAGGCGTTCTTCTTGGCTTCGTCGCCACCAAAGCTCGTACGTGTAATCACGATAACCGAGACGATCCCTACCAGTGTCACGGCAGCCAGGACTTCGAAGAAAGAAAACCCTGGGCGAGCCAAGACACCCTTCGATCGCTTCGTCGGCATGGCTTGTCTTTGGTTTCTCATTGATCACCTCAAATCATGTGCAGCTCAAATCAGGGGCAGCTCGATAGCCACCGTAGCTGGGCACGCAGGACCGTCTTGCGGCCATCCTAATGGCCCGGATTCATGGCTCCGATCATGTCGAACATCGGCAAATAGATGGCGAGCAGGATGCAACCGATCATGCATGCCAGACTGACGGTCAGAATCGGTTCAATGGTTCCAACGAGCAGGTCAGTCGTCCGGTCGATCTCGCGCCGCAAGTGCTTCCGCACGTCGGACGTCGCCTTGGGCACGGTTCCAGTCTGCTCACCTACGATGACAAGCTGACTAACAACCGGCGGAAACAGCTCAGAATGTCTCTCCAGCTCGCGGCTGAATCGTTCACCCCGCGTGACTGCCATTTGCAGTTCCTCGACGCTTCGTTTTACGGCATGATTGCCGACCGAACCACCGGAAATCCGCAACGCATCGACCATTGTGAAGCCCGCCTCCAGCATGTTGCCCAAGACTTCCATGAATTGCAGCACCGCCATATCGCGTAGCCAATGGCCGAATAGTGGAATTTTCAGCAACAGCTGATCCATTTTGAAGGCGTACTCTGGATTCTTCCGGGCATAACGAATACCGAACACCGTGCCGATGATCAGCAGCGCCATCCACCATCCTTGGGAAGCGAGAATCGCGCCGGCGCCGATCATGAAGCGAGTGATAAACGGCAAAGGCACGCCCGAAGTGGCATACGTTTCTTCAAAAATCGGAACCACGAACAGCAGCATGAACGTCACCGCCAGGATACCGACCACGGTAAGCATGATCGGGTAGGCAAGCTTCTTGACCACGGTTCGCTTCAAATTGTCCGAAGATTCCAGCTGTTCGGTGATCTGAACGAGTGTGGCCGAGAGCGTTCCGGAACGTTCGCCAACGCGAATGTGATTTACGAGAATCTCGTTGAACGTTTCCGGGTACATGGTCAGCGTCTTGCTGAACATCTCACCGGCGGCCACGCGATTTCGAATCGCGTCCAACTTGTCGGCATATTTCTGCAGAGCCCGCTCGTTGGCCAGCGTCGACAGGGCCTTTGGAAGTGCGACACCATTGTCGATCAGAGTCGCCAGGTTCCGAATGATGTAGATCAGATCGGCCTTCTTGATCTTGTTGGCGTTGTCGCCATTTCCACCGATCTTGATATTGTGCAACTGCGCAAGCAGTCCCATTGGCTTGGCGTTGGCCGATTTTGATTTGGCAGTAGCTGCAGACGCCATGACATTCCCCGAGCTCGTCGCTTACGACGAAAGTTTGTAGTAGACCTCTTCCAGCGTCGTCTTTCCGGCCAAGGCTTGTTCGAGTCCACCGTTGACCAGCTCGACCATCCCTTCCTGGACCGCCAGCTCACGAAGCTGCGTGGCAGGAGCGCCCACTTCGATCGCCTGGGCAATCGCGGGCGTTACCGACATGATTTCGTAGATCGGAAGTCGTCCTTGGTAGCCCGTTCCCAGGCATTTCTTACAGCCGCTGCCCGCGTAGAACGTGGCATCGGCCGACAGTTCTCGATCCCCCAACAGGGAGCGCAGGAGGCCTTCATTCGGCTTAACAGGCTGTTTGCATTCGCTACAAATCTTACGCAGCAATCGCTGGGCCACGGAGCCAAGCAAGGCCCCGCCGATCTTGAAATAATCCAATCCCAAATCGCTCAATCGCGCTACCGAACCAATCGCATCGTTCGTATGCAACGTACTAATCAGCAGATGGCCCGTAAGGGCCGCCTGAACGGCAGTTGACGCCGTTTCCTGATCACGAATTTCACCGACCAGAATCACGTCCGGATCCTGACGCATGATGTACTTCAAGGCGTTCGCAAAACCGAGACCGTGGTCGTTGTCGGCATAAACCTGATTGATACCTGGCAAACGATATTCCACAGGATCTTCGACCGTGACAATGTTGCGGTCGATGGAATTCATCGCCGTAAGCATCGTGTACATGGTCGTGGTCTTACCACTACCGGTCGGCCCCGTAACGACAATCATGCCGTGCGGTTTATCGATTAGACTGCGACAGAGCGTTTCAGCCCGATGAGGCATACCCAAAGCGTCGAAGGTAAACACCTTATTACCTTCGTCAAGAATACGCATCACGACCTTCTCGCCATCGACGGTCGGAATCGTACTCACACGAAAGCTCGCGCGGATGCCGTTTTCGTCGACCGAAAGATTACCGTCCTGCGGGCGACGTTTTTCAGTGGTATCCATGTCGGCCATAACCTTGATACGACCGACCACCGCTTCTTCAATATGACCGGGGATCGTCATGACCTGCTGCAGCTGACCATCGACTCGATAGCGAGCCCGCATCTGAGGTTCATGAGGCTCCAGGTGAATATCACTTGCCCTGGCATTCACGGCCCCCATGAGGATCGAGCGGACCAGCCGAATCACCGGTGCTTCTTCGTCCTCGGCGGCGTCGATGACCTCTTCGACCTCGACGCTGCTGCTGGCTTCTTCGAGATCGGCCAGCTTCATATCGACGATCGTCTGGCGAGCCGAAACGCGTTCGTCGAAACCTCGATCGAGCGTTGCCAGCACTTGCTGTCGCAGCGCCACGACCGGTTGGACGCGATAGCCGGTGA
>CAYLRE010000007.1:0-45596 GCA_964385715.1 uncultured Planctomycetaceae bacterium | reverse complement strand
TAGCCGAGCGTGCTGCCGGTCACCGCGTCGCTCGTCTTGCGCTCGCCTTGAATTTGCACCTGGCTCTCCAGCACCGCCTGGGTGTAGTAGTCCATCTCGTGCCGCTCGACGTAGGCGACCTTGCCCTCCAGGTCCAGCTCGCGGACGAAGTACGATTCGCCGTTGTGCAGATAGACTGCCTCGGGATAGATCAGCTCCGGGGCACTGATGGCGTCGACGTTAGCGATCACCTCGTGTTGTCCTGGCTTGGTCTTGGCCGCGAAGTTCGGATCGTCCGTCTCGCTTCGCAACACGATGCTAAAGGTGTTGTCGCTCATGTGTCGCAGATTCACGCCCACGGCCGGATTACTGCCGCCGGCGAAGTAGTACTTGCCATCGACGACGTTGAGTTCCTGGCTGTCGCAAAGCAGCTCCGCAATGGGAGCTGCCAGCGGGCCGAACGACTGCATGTCCGGGTCGTTGAGCGGCAATTCGAAGGCGGCCGTCTTGAGGTGGCGAGCGACGACATAAGGGTTGTCGGGATCGACGACCGCGTGCTCTGGCGATTGGGCGAAGAAATAGTCCGGGTGCCGCAGCAGGAAGTGATCGACCGGATCGTTGCCAGCGATGAACACGACCAGGCTCTCGTCGTGGCGACGACCGCTACGACCAGCCTGTTGCCAGGTGCTGGCGATGGTGCCGGGATAGCCAATCAGAATTGCCGCGTCGAGCGAACCAATATCGACGCCAAGTTCCAAGGCGTTGGTACTGGCCACGCCACGCAGTTGGCCGGAGAAAAGGTCTTGTTCGATCTGCCGCCGTTCGTTGGGCAGGTAACCACCGCGATAGGCACGCACCGATTTGGCAAACGGCGAACGCCGCTCGCGTAGTGACTCAGCCACGTAGCGGTGCACCAGTTCGGCCGCTTGTCGCGTACGGGTGAAGGCCAGCGTTTGGGCCTCGTTCTCGATCGCCTCGACCATCACGTTAACCGCGTCTTCGGTGGGACTGGTGTGGGCCAGGTTGTCCTTGCCTAAGGGGGCCGGATTCCAAAACGCGAAATACTTCTTGCCACGCGGGGCCCCATCTTCGTCGACGACGGCCACGTCGCGCCCGACCAGTCGCGAGGCCAGTTCGCCAGGGTTGGCAATCGTGGCACTGGCCGCCAGGAACACCGGCCGCGAACCGTAATGTTCACAAACTCGCTGCAAACGCCGCAATACACAGGCGACGTGGGCCCCGAGAATGCCGCGATAGGTATGCACTTCATCCAGCACCACGTAACGCAGTTCGCTGAAGAACTGTCCCCACTTGGGATGATGCGGCAGGATCGAAGCATGCAGCATGTCGGGGTTCGAAAGCACCAGGTTCGCCTCCGCCTTGATGCGGCGGCGCTGTGCCGTGGGTGTGTCGCCATCGAACACGCCGGGTGTGATCTGCTGGTGGATCTCTTCGCTGGTGGAGAGCAGTTCGAGTAGGCCTTTGAGTTGGTCCTGGGCCAGGGCCTTGGTCGGATAGAGGTAAAGAGCGCGGGCGTCCGGATCGGCTAGCATTGTCTCCAGGATCGGCAGGTTATAGCAGAGCGTCTTGCCGCTGGCGGTGCCGCTCACCACGACGGTGTCTTGCTTGGCACGGGCCTGTTCCAGCACGGCCACTTGGTGCGAATAAAGCTGTTCGATATCGCGAGCCGCGAGTAGCGAACGCAGGGCCTCTGGCAGCGGCGTGGATGGCTGTGCGAAGGTGCCATCGCGCTCTGGCAAGATTTCCACATGCTCGATCTGTCCGGCGTAGCGAGGCAGTGATCGAATCGTGTTCAGAAAGGCGGCAACATCCATGGGAAGCGACTCCTAGCGCAGGCGTGCGCGCAGGAACGCACGCGGATGGGAAAGGCGGCGGCGAAACAGGCGTCTAGCCTAAGGCTGTAGTGAACAAAAGACAAGTTCGCTTTTCTGTTCGTCGGCCAGGCGGTGGACAAAAATCGAGCAGAAATGTCACCGCTAGCTTATCGACGCGGGTCGATGCTTCGATGGCTGCAACGAGCGGAGCGACGCTTGCGCGTCGCAAATTGCTGACTAGTTCCCTTACTTACGTTTCGGGCTAGGTGGGGCCGCGAAGCGATTTTGTCCCTGGATGCAAAAGATCTCGCCTATTCGCTGGCCGATTTGAGCAGACCGAGGTCGACTTTGCTTTTCACCGTGCGGCGATCGAGCTTGAGCCGGCGGGCGGTCGCCTCGTAGCTGCCTTCTTTGGCGTAGATCAACGTGCAGTAGTGTTGCAGCAATTCCTCGGCCGTCAGTTCCCCTTGGGCCAGGAGTGCTGCCAGACGATCGGAGGCCGAACCTGACGCCGAGGGGCTCGCCGAACCACTCGTCGCGCCCAGCGCAACGGGGTGGTATTCCTTTCGAACCATGATGTTGCGAACGCACTGTTCCAGTTCGCGAACGTTGCCGGGCCACGGGTAATCGCGGCCGAGCTGTTTCTCGATCCACTCCACGGTTTCGGCCGCAAGCGCCGGAGCTTCGTCTGCACAAACTTGACGAGCGATGAATAACACCAGGTTTTTCAGGTCTTCAGGGGCGTCGGATATTTGTTCCGCCAAGCTCGGTGTCGTGATCAGATCGGCACAGAGTCGGTAATAGAGATCTTCGCGGAACGTACCTTCGATCATCTCCTGGCCGAGATCGCGATTCGTAGCTGCCACAATCTTGCCTTCAAAGCGAAGGTCGGCCGTGTCGCCTAGGCGTTGGAAGGTGCGTGATTGAAGCACCCGCAACAGCTTCACTTGAATGGCCATGTCGAGTTCGCCGATCTCGTCGAGAAACACCGTTCCCAGTCGAGGGCATTCCTCCAGCCAGCCGGCACGGTCGGCATCGGCACCGGTGAAGGAGCCGCGGCGGTGGCCAAACAACTCCGATTCAATCAGGCTGGGCGAGAGTGCCGAAAGGTTGACCGCGAAGAAGAGTTCACCGCAGTCGGCTTCAAACTGCCGTTTCCCTTCGTCGAACGGCAGGTACCGCGACATGCCGATCGCGCGGGCGACCAGTTCTTTGCCTGTTCCGGAGGGGCCGGTCACGAGCGTGGTGATATCGCCCATCTGCTTGTAGAGCGAGCGGCGAAAACGTCGCATGTCGTGCGTGAAAATCGACTGCCAGATGCGGGCCCGCAGACGAGCCGTGGGCAATGAGCTACCGACCACGAAGTTGAAGATGTGATGGAAGGCGCGGCGTACCTGATATAGGCAGGCGAACAAGTGCGCGGCCCTCTCGCTAGCGGTGGCGGAGAGCGAGTCGTGATCGCAGTAGGCATTGAAGTCGGCTAGGAAGTTGTCCCAATAGTCGATCGGCTTCTTCGTCTTGCTGCTCTCGCCGCGGTCGCTCTCCTCAAGCGTGGCGGAGAACGAGTCCCAGTAGCGGTAGTAAAGCAGGTGCGTTACCAGGTCGCGGTAGAGAATCTGGTCTTCTTCGCTGGCTGTGACTCCGCTGGTGAGTTGTTCACAAGTTTTGGCGACCAACGTTTCAACCCGGGCGTGAATCTTGACCACATTGGCGCGATCTTCTTTGTCTTCAGCACGACGATTCCAGACGGAACTCGATTCGTCGAATTCTTTGCCAAGCACGTCTCGCTCCAGCTCGATCCGCTCGGGCAGAAAGGGATTGGTGTGGACGAGATCAGAGACCACTTGGGCGAACTTGCGGTCCTTGCTCTGGAAAAGCGGCATTGAGCATTACCCCGTAGATAAAAGATGCAGACTTTGGCGGTGGCGGAGCCTGGTTGGCCGACACTCTTGGTCGATTTGTGGCTGTACAACCAATGTACGCAGCGGGCTTGGCGGTGTCCATTTGCTGCACGCTGCTGCGGGGTGGATTGTTTGACAGCGAAGTTAATCGGTGGCCCTGTTTTGCGGGTAAGTGATTGGGTTATCGAAGGTTGTGAGTTGCCGGGGCAAGTTTGGCACCCGCTTTGCAAGTGTGTTCGGCGGAACAAGGGAACGAATCACTCCGCGGCCGCCGCGGGGGCAGACCGTCGACCGGCGGCTGGTGGAGCCAGCCTCGGCCAACGGACGCGTGCGGCCGCCCAAGACAACGGATCGAGAGGTGACGGGGGTGGGAACGCCGAGACGAGGCCGAGGGCAACGCAAATGTTACTCAGAGAAAGGACAGAGGATGTAAAGGCAAGTACCCACAGACGAACTCAAAGGGACGCCAAGAGACAAGAGAAGAGAGGAGGTGAGCAATAAAGAAGTTTTGAGAGCGGCCGCTGGTGGGGCAGCGCTAAGGGGTGTCGCCCTCTGGTGACGCTACGGCGGTGGAGTTTCCTGTCACGAGGGCTCCGCCGTCGTCCGCTCTCGGTCCCAAAATTGCGGACGGGCAGCATCAGACGCTAGTCGTGCAGATGGCCTTGGCAGAGCTGCGACTCGTAGAGCAAGTTGCGTCGACCGTCGTCATGCTTCGAGAGCAGGACCGTGAACAGGTCGTACGCGCCTTTGATCGCTTCGATATCGACTTTGCTGCCGGATGAAGGCGTAAGGCGTTCGCGTAGCGTTTCCAACGCGCGCATCAGCTCGACATGGTCGTGACGCAAGGTCTCCGCGCATGCAGTTAGCCATGGCGCTTGAAAGACTGCTTCTTCGATGATGCCGTCGTCGTCTCGGACAAGCTGGTGCCGCAGTTGGCAGCGCAGGCGATCGAGCTGTTCGACGAGCATGTCGAGTGATCTTGCCGGGTCGTTAATGCCGGTGCCTAGGACCGCGACCAGTTCGCAGATCGACGTGCAGGATTCGCCTACGGAGCCAGCCTCTGGTGAATGGGCCTCGGATGAAGAGGCCTCGTCACTGGGTTTCGTCGAATCGTCGGGGGAATTGGAATGCCGCATAAAACGCCTCCAGGTATAGGAACCAAGGTCACCGATCCGGTGGCACGGAAATCCAGTCGCGGCCGAACGTTCTTGGTGGGCGGTATCTGCGGATGTAGCCGGCAAGGTTGTTGCGAGCTGCGGGTGAATAGTGTTCGCCTCTCGCACCCCCAAATGTAGCCATGCCAGTGGGGAATCGTCAAACTTTTTCGCGCTCCACTTCTTGCGCACCGATCAAGGCTTTGCGATCGGTCGCAGTGGTAGTGTTGCAAACCGCCGACGTACTTTGGCGTTACGTCGCGCTCCTGGCAGCGACTTCATCTAGTTTGTCCCATCAGCGCTTGCTAGCATGTCAGTTGGACAGACACCACGTCCGCAGTGCACCACTTTTTGCCTGTAGAATCGTGGCCGTTTTCCCAGACAAGCGGTTGCTGACCGTGACGCAGGTTCGCCAATTTTGAGTTCGACAACGCCGATGCAGATCGCCATCGCTCACTACCATTTGAATCGCGGCGGTGTCACGCAGGTGATCGCCAATCATTTGCGAGCGCTTGATGTGGCGGTGCCTGACGGTGAGCGGCTGCGCGTGCTGCTCCTCTATGGTGGCCGTCGCGAAGGCTGGCCGGAGGACCTGCCGGCCGAGTGCCCGCGTCTTGATATCCAGTTAGCCGAAGTGCCGGAGCTGGAATACGACGACGGTAAGGTTAGTGATATCGAACCGCTCTCGCTCCAATTCAGGATCGAGGATGTTCTCGGGCGTAACGGATTTGAGCCGGAGGAGACGTTACTGCACATTCACAATCACGCACTCGGCAAGAACACGTCGGTGCCGGTGGCAGCGGCGCTGTTAGCGCGAAAGGGCGTTCGACTGTTACTTCAGGTGCACGATTTCGCTGAGGACTTTCGGCCCGATCTGTATCGCAAGCTGGTGTCGTTGACCGCCCGCGAGGGAGACACCGCCACGCTGCCAGAATTACTCTATCCACAAGCTCCGCAAATTCACTACGCGGTACTAAATGGGCGGGACCGGAATGTGTTGGCGAATGCCGGCGTGGAAGAATCGCAACTGCACTGGTTGCCGAATCCGGTGGCCGCGTTCGGAGAACTGCCGTCCCAAGATGAAGCTCGAACTAAGTTGGCAGAGCGATTTGGAATCGCGTCGGATGTGCCGCTGTTGCTCTATCCAGTGCGGGGCATCCGCCGCAAGAACTTGGGCGAAATGTTGTTGTGCTCGGCCGCTTTAGGCGACGCGGCGTCCTTCGCCGTGACGCTAACGCCGATGAACCCGGCGGAGCGCGTCAGCCATGACGCCTGGCGCACGCTGGCCGAAAAATTGGGTTTGTCGTGTTACTTCGGTGTGGGCGATGCGGATGGGCTCAGCTTCACCGAGAACATCAGCGCGGCCGATGCGATTGTGACCACCAGCGTGGCCGAAGGTTTCGGCATGGTCTATCTGGAGGCCTGGTTGGCGGGTCGGCCACTTGTCGGTCGCAATCTGCCAGAGATTACCGACGACTTCGTAGCGCAAGGGCTGCGACTCGACGCCATGTACGATTCTCTCGCGGTGCCACTCGATTGGATTGGCGAGCAGGCACTGCGGGGGTCCGTGGCACGAATCTTCGAACAAGTGCTTGGTCAATACGATCGGAAGTCGGAGATGGCCGATCGCTTTGAGCCGTTTTTCGACGACTTGATCAACGACACGACGTCGCCGGCGACGGTCGACTTTGCCACGCTCGACGTGCCGCTCCAACGAGCCGTGATTGAATCGGTGCATCGTGATGCCGAGCGGCGCGAGCAGCTCGTGCAGTTGAATCCAAAGATCGGTGCGATGGCCGCGGCGTCTGTGGCCGATGCCGCCCGTCCGATCGCGCACAACCGGGTTGTGATTAGTGAAGACTATTCGCTTGAGGTCTTTGGGAAGCGACTCTATCAGCTTTACCAGAAAATTCTCTCTAGCGAAGACGTTGGCAGGCTCAACGCGCTTCCCGCGGGAACTTCGATTCTCGACACCTTTCTCGATGTCCGCAGGCTACGTCCGGTTCGCACCGACGCCGATAGCTAGCCGGGATATCCACCACGACGGGCACCTAAGGTAAGCGACAAATAACTGCTATGAGCGACAACGACCTCGACATCATTCGCCAGCAGAGCCGTCCGTTGGCGCCGAATGCGACTGGCGTCGCTCCTCGCTTGTCGCGACTGGCCGGCATTCGCTGCGTGCTGTTCGACGTCTATGGCACCCTGTTGATTAGCGGGAGCGGCGAGGTCGGTACGCTGCTTCCCGATGCGGCACAGGGGGCGTTTGCCGCGGCCCTAGCGAGCGTTGGTTTGCGGACGGAACTGTCTGACGAGCAGGGGAGGGCGACACTAGCCGCCGCGGTGGCCGACTCACACCGGCGGAGCCGGGCCGCGGGGATCGATTTTCCGGAAGTCGATATTGTGGAAATCTGGCAGATGGCGGTACAAGATCTGCTCGCCAGCGACGGAGTTGTCGAAGACCGGACGGGAGCAGCCGATTCCGACATCGACTATGCCCGTTTGGCTCTGGAATATGAATTGCGGACGAATCCCGTGTGGCCGATGCCGACCGCGGAAGAATGCGTGTTGGGGCTGCAGACGCAGGGCATTGCGACCGGGCTGATCAGCAATGCTCAGTACTTCACGCCGCGATTGCTGCAGGCCTTGCTGCCGACGGCATTTGAAAATTTGGATTCCGGCCAGGACGTGCAATACTATTCGTATCGGCATGGCTGCGCGAAACCGGGCGAAACCTTATATCGACTGGCGGCAGAAGAGCTGGCCGGGCGAGGGATCACGCCCCGCGAGGTACTGTATGTCGGCAACGATATGCTCAACGACATTTGGCCGGCCGCGAAAGTCGGTTTTCGAACCGCCTTGTTTGCGGGCGACCAGCGGAGCCTGAGGTGGCGAGAGGAAGATCCTCGCGTGGCGGAAGTGACGCCGGACTTGGTGGTCACTGAACTGGCGTCGTTGTTGAATTGCGTGGCGGGGAACGATTAACGGGGCGAGGATGAAGACAGGCAAGAGTGAGTAGGCGGGCCAGAGTGAGTCGGCGGGGCAGAGAACGGATTTAGCGACAACCCAAGCGAACATCATAGCGGCTTCGATCATGTCTACTCCGAACATTGGTTTTGTTTCGACTCGTTTTGCCGGCACCGACGGCGTTTCTTTGGAAGCGGCCAAGTGGGCCGAGATCCTCTGGGATCATCGCATCGTTAGCTACTGGTATGCCGGCAAACTCGACCGCGACCCCGCGGCCAGCATGCTGATTCCCGAGGCCTACTTTTACGATCGCGATAACGTCTGGATCAACGAACAAGTTTACGGTGTTCGCCATCGCGACAGTGACGTTACTAAGAAGATCTACGAGCTGGCCGAGTATCTCAAACAGACGCTCTACGAGTTCGTTGATCGGTTTGGCATTGATATTCTGATCGTCGAAAATGCACTTTGCATTCCGATGCACGTTCCCTTGGGGGTGGCGCTCACGCACTTCATTGCCGAGACGGGCATTCCCACGATCGCGCACCATCACGACTTCTATTGGGAGCGAAGTCGCTTTGCGGTCAACGCAATTGGCGACATGCTGACGATGGCCTTTCCGCCGTCGTTGCCGACGATTCAGCATGTCACGATCAATTCCTTCGCCCAACAAGATCTTTCTTGGCGAAAGGGAGAGTCGTCGATCTTGGTGCCAAACGTGCTCGACTTTGAAGGTACGCCCCCTGAGCCGGATGAATATAGTCAGCAACTGCGACAGGATATTGGTGTCGAGGAAGACGATATCCTGATGCTACAGCCAACTCGCGTGGTGCCCCGAAAGGGAATCGAACATTCGATCTCGCTCGTCGCCCAGCTGAACAATCCCAAGTGCAAACTCATCGTCTCGCACGAGTCAGGCGATGAAGGGGACGAATACCTGCAAGCACTCACGGAGATGGCCGAGAATCAGGGCGTGGAACTGCACTTCATTCATACTCGTATGGGTGAGAATCGCACCACCGACGCCGACGGGCACAAGACCTACACGCTCGATGACGCCTACGCTGTGGCGGATTTCATCACCTATCCGAGCCTTTACGAAGGTTTTGGAAATGCTTTGTTAGAAGCTTTCTATTTCCGCAAGCCGGTGCTGGTGAATCGCTACTCGATCTTTGTGGCCGACATTGAGCCGCAGGGGTTCGAGGTCATCAAGATGGACGGTTTTCTAACTCGCGATGTCGTCGACCATGTGCGCAAGGTGCTCGAAGACCACGAGTACCGAAACAATATGGTGGAGCACAATTACGAGCTCTGTAAGGCCTTCTTCAGCTATTCGGTGCTGCGTCGCAAATTGCGGGCGTTGGTCACCAATTTCACTGGCTTGGAAGAACTCTAGGCAGTCGAACTGCAAATTTGCTCTATTGAGGCCAGGACGTATCGTCTCAAGCCTCCGGTTCTTTAACTACGTCCTGGGAAGCGGTAAGATCCCTTTCTGTGACGTGTGGCGGTCGCGTCGTTCTAGTTCTGTCGCGGCGGCGGTATCGAAATCGATTCTGCCGTGGCGACCGATTCGTACTAGGAGGACCTTTCTTTGGCTATCGATGCCGAGACGAACGAGCGGATCCGCGGCCGACTCAGTCGCCTGTATGGTGAGGCGGGCGACGAACTCGCCAAACAAATTGCCGACTTGGCGACGCGTTACGAAACCCGAATTGCCAGGCGGCCTACTGCTTGGAACGAGCGGGACGCGATTCTGATCACCTACGGCGATCAGGTGGCAACCGACAACGAGATGCCGCTGGCGACGCAGCATCGCTTCTTGTGCGATCGAGGACTGACCGAGCAGCTTTCCGCGGTTCACATTCTGCCCTGTTTCCCGTACTCGTCGGACGACGGTTTTTCTGTGATCGACTACCGCCAAGTCGATCCGGCCCTGGGTGACTGGGACGACGTGTCGCGACTGGGGCAGGACTTCGACCTGATGCTCGACCTGGTCATCAACCACGTTTCGCAGCAGAGCGATTGGTTTCAAAAATACCTCTCCGGCGAAGAACCGTTCACGCGGTACTTTATCGAGGTCGATCCGGCGATTGATCTGACGCAGGTCACGCGTCCGCGAAGCCTTCCACTGCTGACGCCGCAGCAGACCTCGCGCGGGGAGCGACACGTTTGGACGACCTTCAGTGACGATCAAATCGATCTGAACTTTGCCGAGCCGGCGGTGCTGCTGGAGATGCTCGATGTGCTGTTGCTCTATGTGGCGCAAGGGGCACGGATCATTCGCCTCGATGCGATTGCCTATCTCTGGAAGGAAATCGGTACGACCTGCATCCACCTCGACGAGACGCACGAGGTCGTCAAGCTGATGCGTGATCTGCTTGATGCGGTCGCCCCTGGCACACTGATCATGACCGAGACGAACGTGCCGCACGAAGAGAACGTCAGCTACTTTGGCGACGGTGACGAAGCGCAGATGGTTTACCAGTTCCCGCTCGCTCCCCTGCTGCTCGATGCCTTTTTGAGCGAAGACGTTACGGTGCTGCGTGACTGGCTGGCCAAGCTCGACGCTCCGTCGCCTGGCACGAGCTACTTCAACTTCACTGCTTCGCACGACGGTATCGGCGTTCGACCCGCCGAGGGCTTGCTCTCCGCTCAGCGCGTTGCCGACATGGTCGCCGCAGTCCGCAACCGCGGCGGAAGAGTGAATACTCGGCGCAACGCCGACGGTAGTGATTCGCCGTACGAAATGAACATCACCTACTTCGACGCCCTCGGGTTTGCAGAAGGCGAAGATCCGCCCGTTGCCGATCAGAGTAGTTTGAGTGAGCAGCACGTGCGGCGATTTCTTGCCTCGCAGGCAATCATGCTCAGCCTGCAAGGTATCCCGGGCGTTTACTTCCACAGCCTGGTGGGAACTCCGAATTACCTCGAAGGCATGGAGCGCACGGGACACAATCGCACCATCAATCGTCGCAAGTACCGGCTCGAAGAACTCGACGCAATTCTGAGCGACGCGTCGTCGACGCAGACTCAGGTGTTCAATGGCTACCGCAAGCTGCTCTCCGTGCGGCGCGCTCAAGCGGCCTTCCATCCGGATGCATCGCAAACGGTGCTCGAATCCGAGAGCCGCGATGTGCTGGCTCTTCTTCGCACCAGTGCCGATGGAGCACAGCGCGTGCTGGTGTTGGCCAACGTCTCAGGCCAGGGACAAGCGGTAAGCCTAGCATCGCTTGGTGGCGAGTTGGCCGTGCGTCGCAACTTGTTGAATGACTCAAAGTCGGCCAGTGAGGAGGCGGCAGCCGAGGCGCCCGGTAGCGTCACACTCGGTGCCTACGAAGTCGCCTGGTTGGAACTGGAATCGTCGCAATAGACCTACATAAGTGAGCGTCTCGCCGGGCGATCCGCTACTGGTCTCGATCTGCGCGGCGCGATAGCATAAAGCTGTCAAAGCAGGAGGAAATGCATCATGGCCGATTTTTCGCAAAGCGGACAAATCACGACACTTCACGACCTTGGTTCGATCGGTCGAGGGCATCTGGAAGAGATGCTCGTCGAGGCGACCGCCGAGAATAAGCTCGGGCTGGTGCTGCCGGTGACCGCGTCGGACATGCGTGCCGAACCGTTCGATCGGATCGTTTCCCAGCTCAAGGACGTCACCTATATCGACAAGATCGTCGTCGTGTTGGGAATTGCGCCGGACGAGAAGGACTACATCGAAACCCAGCAGAAGGTCGCTCCCTTGGGCGAACGTGCCGAGGTGCTTTGGACCGATGGCGATCGTGTACAGGGATTGTACGAAGAGCTCATCGCCGGTGGGTTTAACCTCGCGGTGCCAGGCAAGGGACGCAGCGTTTGGACCGCCTTCGGATTCCTGCTGGCCGATCCAGAGCTTTCCGCGTTCGTGCTGCATGACTGCGACATCGTAACTTATAACCGCGAACTGCTCGCGCGACTTTGCCTGCCGATGGCGCATCCGAGTCTCGACTTTGAATTTTGCAAGGCGTACTACGCCCGGCGCACCGATCGGCTGCATGGTCGCACGGTGCGGCTGTTGGTTTGGCCGCTGTTGCGTTCGCTGATTTCGGTGTTGGGCCACGATCCGTTCCTGGTCTACATGGATAGCTTTCGCTATCCGCTCTCTGGAGAATTCGCGGTTACCGCCCGGCTGGCCCGTTCGAATCGCATTCCAAGCGACTGGGGACTCGAGGTCGGCACCCTGGCCGAGGTCTATCGCAACACGTCGATGAAGCGCGTCTGTCAGGTTGACATCACGAGCGACTACGAACACAAACATCAGAGCCTGTCGCTGGAGGATCCCGGCAAGGGTTTGATGCGGATGGCGGGCGACATCCTGACATCGATCTTTCGCACGCTTGCCAGCCGTGGCACGGTGCTCGACTCCGGGCACTTTGTCACGCTGCGTTCCGCCTACCTGCGGGCGGCCCAGGACTCGATTCGGCAGTACCATGCCGATGCCCTGATGAACGGGCTCGAGTTCGATCGTCATGCGGAGGAAATCGCGGTTGAGGGATTCGCCCAGCAGGTGACCACCGCCGGGGAGACGTTTCAAGCCGATCCTTCCGGTGGGGAGGCGATCGCGAATTGGGCCCGTGTGCTGGCGGCATTGCCCGACTTCCCGCAGCGGCTGCGTGACGCGGCCCGCGACGATGCGGCCCAGTTTGCCGCGGCGGAGAACTTGCAGTCACAGGCATAGCGGCTTCAGGCGGCCGTTTTTAATCAATCAACTAACGGAACAGAGTAACTAGGCGGAATCGTTTAATGCACGCACCTTTGGTAGTTCTTGGCGGCGGACCTGGCGGATATGCTGCCGCGTTTTCGGCCGCCGATCGCGGAATGGAAGTCACCATCGTCGAGGAGCAGGGCAAGCTCGGCGGTGAATGTTTGCTGCGAGGGTGCATTCCCTCCAAGGCCCTGTTGCACGTCGCCAAGGTGATTGCCGAAGCGAACCACGTTAGCGAATGGGGCGTAACACTCGGCTCGCCTGAGATCGACGTCGACGTGATGCGTGAGCGAAAAGAGAAACTCATCAAGACGCTCAGCGGCGGACTTGCCCAGTTGGCCAAACGGCGAAAGGTCAAAGTGGTCGTCGCCCGGGCCGCCTTCAAAGACAACAAAACGCTCTCGCTCTCTGGCGGCGATCCGGCCACGTACGAAGATGCCGAGCTGACCTTCGACAATCTGATTCTCGCGACCGGATCACGCCCGGTCGTGCCGGGACCGCTGGCAATCGATTCGCCTCGCGTAATGACTTCCGCCGGGGCGCTCGATCTGGCCGACGTGCCGGAGTCGCTGTTGGTCATCGGCGGTGGGTACATCGGACTGGAGATGGCCACCGTTTACGCCCGACTCGGTTCGCAGGTAAGTATCGTGGAGATGACCGATGCACTGTTGCCGGGCGTCGATCGCGATTTGGTCAAACCACTGGCCAAGCATCTCAATGTGCTTTGCGAAGAACGAATCTTCTTGGGTACGCAGGTGACGTCGCTGACCGATGCTGGGGACAAGGTCGACGTCCAGTTCGACGGCGAGAAGAGCGGTAGCGAATCGTACGATCGCGTGCTTGTGGCGGTCGGTCGTCGCCCGAACAGCGACAATTTGGGCCTCGAGAGTACCAGCATCGTCGTGAGCGATCGCGGTTTCATCGAAGTCGATGGTGCACGCCGTACGGCCGAGCCGAGCATCTTTGCGATCGGCGATGTCGCTGGCGAGCCGATGCTGGCCCACAAAGCGGCCCACGAAGGCAAGGTGGCCACCGCCGTGATCGTCGGCGACGCGGAAGAGTTCGACAAGATGGCGATTCCCGCGGTCGTGTTTACCGATCCGGAGATTGCTACCGCCGGGCTTTCCGAGTCGCAGGCCAAGGAGGAGGGCATCCCGTACGAAGTCGCACTCTTCCCCTGGGCCGCCAGCGGCCGTGCACAAGCCGTTGGAGCGACCGCCGGACTGACCAAGTTGCTGGTCGACCCTGAGGGCGGGCAGATCATCGGCGCCGGGCTCGTTGGAAGTGGCGCCGGCGAACTGATCGCCGAAGTCGTGCTGGCGATAGAAACCGGTTCCACCACGTACGATCTGTCCGAGAGTATTCATCCGCATCCGACGCTTAGCGAGACCGTCGCCTTTGCCAGTGAAGTGCAGCTTGGCACCGCTACGGAAATCTACAAGCCGAAGCGGAATCGCTCGTAGAGTTTAGCGTGGGTATCTCATAATTTCGCACAAAGCGCTGTCTTTTGTGCTTGGCGCAACGTTGGCACTCGGCGAACAATAGGGGCGTTCCTACTTCGTCTCCATTTCTCGCGAAAGTCGCCCCGTTGTGAAGCACATTGTTCCACTGATTCTGATTCTCGTCGCGGCCGGCAGCCTGTTGTTCTACAGCACGCTGCGCGTCGAACCCGAAGTAGTCTCCGGCACGATCGAAGCCCACGAGATCCGCGTTGGTTCGCGTGTTGGAGGACGCGTCGAAAGGGTGCTAGTCGAGGAAGGACAGAAGGTCGCCAAAGGCGAGGTGCTACTGCGACTCGAGCCTTTTAATCTAAACGAACAGCGGGACGAAGCCCGGGCTGCTCTGGCGGCGACTTCGGCAGAGCTGGCGCGACTAAAGGCCGGGTTTCGCGCCGAAGAAATTGGTCAGGCACAGGCTCGCCGAGATCAGTTGGCGTCGCAGCTTGCCAAGCTCAAGACCGGCCCTCGCCCTCAGGAGATCAAAGCGGCTGAGGCGCAACTGAAACTCGCGCAGGCCCAGCTCAAGCTGGCGCAACAGAATCACGCCCGAATTACGCGGGTCTTCGAGAGCAACGCCGCCACGCAGGATCAACTCGACCGCGCGATTCAGGAACTCAGTGGGGCGCAATCGGAAGTAGCTGTGCGGCGCGAGGAGCTGGCGCTGTTGCAAGAAGGAACCCGACAGGAGGAAATTGCCGAGGCGGCCGCCAAGTTGGCCGGAGCGGACCAGGCGCTCGCGCTCAAAAAGAGCGGCTTTCGCGATGAGGAGATCGCTCAGGCAACGGCCACACGCGACGCAGCCCAGGCCGCGCTCGCTGGTATCCATCGCCGCATTGAGGAACTCACGGTCGAGGCTCCCGTCGATGGCGTTGTGGAGGCGATTGAACTGCGGCCCGGCGATCTGGTGAGCCCCAACGCGCCGGTCCTCTCGCTGCTCGATACGAGTCAGCTCTGGATGAGGGCCTATGTGCCGGAGAATCGTCTCGATCTGACGATCGGTCAACGGGTGCGGATCACGGTCGATAGTTTTGCTGGCGAAGACTTTCATGGCGAGGTGACGTTCATTCCCCGGCAGGCCGAGTTCACACCGAGCAATGTGCAGACGCTCGAAGAGCGCAGCAAGCAAGTCTTCCGAATCAAGATCACGCTCACCGACGGGCTCGATCGCCTTCGCCCTGGCATGGCGGGCGATGTGTGGCTTGAGTCATCTACAACGGAGGCTGCGGCCGCGGATTAGACGTCCGATCGGCCGATCGTCTCTCCATCTCTCGCACAACGTCATCGAGTTTCATTTCGTCCTCGTTCCCGCACTGCCATATGTTTGCCATCGAAACTCGCCATCTTTCGCGACGCTTTGGCCAGATATTGGCGGTCGATGATGTCAGTTTGCAGATCGAACGTGGTGCCATTTTCGGGTTGCTGGGCCCCAACGGAAGTGGCAAGTCGACCATCATTCGCATGCTCTGCGGCGTGCTGGAATCGACGAGTGGAGATGCACACGTCCTCGGCTTTGACTGCAACAACCAGGCAGACAAGGTCAAACAGCGCATCGGCTACATGTCGCAGAAGTTCAGCCTGTATGGTGATCTTTCTGTACGGGAAAACCTCGAGTTCTACGGGCGGATTTACGGACTGTCGACCAGTCGAGTTCACGAGCGGATCGCGGCCGTTCTGGAAATCACCTCGCTGACCGACCGCATCGATCAACTGGCAGGCACGCTTTCCGGTGGTTGGAAGCAGCGACTAGCGCTGGCCGCTGCCCTGATTCATGAACCGGAGGTGTTGTTTCTCGACGAACCGACTGCGGGAATCGATCCGGTGGCCAGACGCCAGTTGTGGGACCTGCTGTTTGAACTCTCGGCGCAAGGGGTCACGCTGCTGGTCACGACGCACTACATGGACGAAGCGGAGCGTTGTACCGACGTCGGCTATTTGTTCATGTCGAAGCTGCTGGTCTGCGGAAAGCCGGAGGAACTGAAGCAATTACCCGAGGTGACGCCCGAGGGCACGCAACGTTGGGAGTTGGAGATTGACCATCCGACGCAGCGATTGCAAGAAATTCGGCAGATCGATGGAGTTCGCGAGGCGACTCCCTTCGGTGAAACGATTCATCTGCTGACCGACGATGCGCTCTCAAAAGACGTCATTCCGACCCAGCTGGGAATCTCGCCCCGAGAGGTATCGCTTCGACAAACGACCGCCACGCTTGAGGACGTCTTCGTCACGCTCACACAAAACGCTGAGCGAGCGTCGGCCGGTTTGTCGGTCGTGGAATCGCCGCTACAAGGCCAAGAACAGGTAGCGGAACCGGCGACCGATGAGGCTCCCACAGAAGAAGTCGCGACGCCTGCACATTCTCGCGAGCCATCGATCAAACATCGCACGACCGACGGGCTGTGGGCGGTGCTGATCAAAGAGTTTTTCCATCTCCGTCGCCAACCATCGACGCTGTTCTTCATGTTGGTGGTGCCGGTGTTTCAGACGCTCATCTTCGGCGTGGCGATCGAAAATCAGGTTGAGAACATTCCGATGGTTGTCTACGACCACGACGGTCGGCAGCAGAGCCGGGAATTGATCGAAGCCTTCGTGAATACGCGGCGTTTCGCGATTACCGAGCGAGTGTTCGATGAAGCCTCGTTCACGCGGGCGATGACTTCCGGGCGAGCCCAGGTCGGGCTGCGAATTCCGGCCAACTTCAGCGACCGTATGGTTCGCGGCGAGCAAGTGCAGGTCCAGGTGCTGATCGATGGCAGCAATTCACAAGTCGCCACCAGTGCGCTCAACGCGGCCAAGTTGCTCGGCCTGACTCGTTCGGTGCAAATGGCGCAGGAAAGCGGGGCCGGGGCTGAGGTTGGACCGGCTCGCGATTCGACCGGGCGATTCACCCTGCCGCTCGATGTTCGCCCTCGCCTGCTATACAACCCTGATCTAGAGAGTGCCCGCTTCTTCGTACCGGGACTGGTCGGCATTATCTTGCAGCTGGTGACCTTGTTCCTGACCGCTTTCGCCATCGTGCGGGAACGGGAACTTGGCACCTTGGAGCAATTGTTTGTCACACCGGTCGGTCGCGCGGGGCTGCTGTTGGGCAAGCTCACGCCGTATGCCATCGTCGGCCTGGCTGAGACCATGATCGTGTTGTGCGTGATGGTCTACCTGTTCGATGTGCCAATCAATGGAAGCATCATATTGTTACTTGCGCTGTCGGCCTTGTTCTTGGTTTGCTCACTCGCCTTGGGGCTGCTGGTTTCCACGATCGCCAAGACGCAGGCCACGGCGCTACAATTTTCCTTTTTGATCATGTTGCCATCCGTGCTGCTTTCCGGATTTATGTTTCCGCGCAGCGAGATGCCGACGATTATCTATTGGGCGACGCACGCGATTCCGGTCACCTACTTCATTGAGATTCTCCGTGGGATCGTGCTTCGCGGAGCCGACCTACGCGATCTCTTGCCACACATCATCGGCCTGATGGTCTGCTGCGCGGCAATCCTGGGACTGTCGATCCAGCGATTCCAGAAGAAGTTGACCTAGTCGCTTTTGCAGTTGAAAATTCAGCCGGCCATAAAATCAACAATTTCGCGGCAGAAGTCGGGCAGGTCGTCCGGTTTGCGGCTGGAGATGAAGTTGCGATCGACGACCACGGGGGCGTCTTCCCAAATTGCGCCGGCGTTGACCAAATCGTCTTTGATGCCGAGCGAGCCGGTCACGCGCACGTCCTTGTAGACACAGGCTGAGATCGGAATCCAACCGCCATGGCAAATGGCGGCTACGAGCTTGCCACTTTCGGCGAAGTCTCGCACTAGCTGGAGTACCTTCGCATTGCGGCGAAGCTTGTCCGGCATGAACCCGCCCGGCACGACGAGACCCTGAAAGTCGCTGGCTTCCATCTGCGCGATCGCCGCATCGCTGCGACAGGGGTAGCCGTGTTTGCCTTTATAGACCCTGTCGGCCTCCGGGCCGGCGATGGTGGTTCCCGCGCCCGCTTCTTCCAGACGCAGCTTCGGGTACCAAAGCTCGAGGTCTTCGTAGATGTCGTCCACGAAGAATAGAATGTGCTTTCCTGCCAGTGGCCCAGGCATGATCGCCTCCCTTGTCGTACGAAAGATCGGGTTGGGTAGAAGCAGCCGCTCAAGTCGCCGCCTCTTCAGCGCTCGTTTTATCGCACAGCAAGCAGCGGGGGCAAGTGGCGCTACGGCTTAACTCTTTCTGTCGGTGCCGAACAGAGACTCGACGATGTCGGCCGCCGCCACGAGCGGCCTCGCGCCGGCGCAGCTAGCCGCCGCCTGCTGACAGGCTGCCGCCACCTGAGGGCTGTCGAGCAGCTCGCCCAACACCTTGGCAACGTTGGCTCCTGTAAATCGCTTGGGCGAAATACCGGCTCCCACGCCGAGTTTTTCTACGCGGGCCGCGTTGTCAGGCTGGTCGTGGGCCATGGGCATGATGATCTGAGGCCGACCGGCGGCCAGGGCCTGACTGGTGGTGCCGATGCCACCGTGATGAACGAGCGCCGCCGCGTGCGGCAGCAGTGTTCGAAACGAAACGTAGTCGAAGTGGGCGATGTTCTCAGGCAGCGACTCCGGAAGTTGGTCGGGGTAACGCGTTAGAAAGATCGCCCGTCGGTTCAGCTTCTCGCACGCTTCGACCGCAGCTCGAAAGAAGTCGTGTGCGTGTTGCACAGGCGATCCAGGCGTCCAAACGACCGGCGGAGTGCCGGCGTCGAGAAACGCCTGCACGTCGTCGGCCAGCGGTTCGTCTCGGTTTGGATCCCAAAGCGGAAAGCTGGTCAGCTCACTGCCCGCAGGCCAGTCGGGTTGTGGCGCGGCGAACCAATCGGGAAACAGGCCGATGTTGCTTTGCGGCGAATACCACCAACTCTTGAGCGGACGAGTGATCGGCGGCAGGCCTAGCTCGCGACGAAAGGCATTCGTCTCTCGCACCACGAGCGGGTCAACGACGAGCTTGTCGGCCATGAAGAACTGTGCCCGCTTGAGCCAGCGCGGAACACCATCGCCGGAGAGCATGGGGGGCAGTGTTGGCGTCTCGTAGAGACTGCGAAATACGCTTGGCTGTAAGTGCAAAGAAGCGAGCGGTACCCCCAACTTTTCGTGGGCGATGCGGGCTCCGAAGCCGGTCACCTGGGCAACGACCACCGTGCGGCCCGGCTCATAACGATCGCGAATCGCCTCGTAGATTGGCCGCATGGTGTTGAGCATGGCCCAGCGGGCGATGAACTTGAAAGCGCGGAGGCCGTTCCAAAGTTCCGGCTGGGAAGAGATCTCTTCGAACTCTTCGGCCGTGCCGAGCGGTACCAGGTCGAAGTCATGCTGCTCGGCCAGGGCGGCGAATTTCGGGTTCGTGACCATCGTGATGTGATGTCCACGCCGGGCCAGTTCGTCACCCAAACCGGTATACGGAAAGACGTCGCCGGCACTGCCGATGGGGATCAGGATGATGTTCACGCCGCTGTTTTCTCCCTGTTTCGCGGACCCTGTGGCTGCGAGACTTGAGTATGTCAGAGATTCCTTGCATATTTAAGGGAGCGGCCAGCAGGTCCTCACGTCGCTCGTGCAGGCCCGGCCGCCCCCGCCTGATTCCTCTTCTTAGTCCCGCAAAAAGTCCCCTCGGTTAACTCGTTGCATGGATAACACCGTCGAGGTCGAATTGTTCGGCATCCCGCGCCGTCGTGCGGGCGTTGCCAAGACGACCGCCACCGGGTCCCGGCTGGGCGAGGTGCTCATCGACTTGGAGTCCCGTTTTCCGGGACTAGCGGAGAGCTGCATCGAGCAGGGGGAATTGCGGCCGGGCTACGTTTGCAATCTGGGCGGCGATCGTTTTGTTCGCGATCCCAATGCGAAGCTGGCGGCGGGAGATGTTGTGTTGTTGTTGTCGGCCGACGCCGGCGGCTAGGGTCGGTCTTTCGTCCGCTTGAATTGGAGTTTGCGTCACGTGTCTACGCCATCTGGCTATCACGGCTGTTATCGCCGCGTCGATCTGACGGACGGATCAATGCGCGATGTGCCGCTCGAAGAGGCGGTGTTGCGCCAGTTCGTCGGCGGGGTGGGGCTCGGCACGTACTTGCTGTTAGCAGAAGGTGCGGCCGCGGCGGATGCGTTGGCGGCCGAATCTCCTCTGATCTACGTCTTCAGCCCCTTGGTTGGCAGCCCACTCACCACGTCGGCCAAGTTCGCGGTCGTGTCGAAGAGCCCACTCACCGAGCGGATCAACGACTCGCTGGCGAGCAGTGCCTTCGCCATTGCCGGCAAGAAGTGCGGCTGCGATGCACTGATGTTCGTCGGCCGTGCGGACGACCCGTCGATCGCGATCATTGACGATGAGGGTCTGCGCGTGGAGCCAGCTGGTGATCTATGGGGGCTCAGCTCCCAGGCGTGCGAGGACCAACTTCGTGAGCGGCTCGGCAGTGACTATCACGTCGCCAGTATCGGGCCGGCGGGCGAGCGACAAGTTCATTACGCCACTATCTCGCACGATGGTCGCCATGCGGGACGGGGCGGCAGCGGGGCGGTGATGGGGGCCAAGAACCTCAAGGCGATCGCGGTCCGCGGCTCCCGACGCGTCGGCTGGCACGATGCGGCCCGGCTGACCGAGATTTCAAAACAGCTTTCGGAGAAGTCGTTCGGCGAGGCGACCGCCAAGTATCGCGAACTCGGTACCGCTAGCAATTTGCTTACCTTCAATCGGCTAGGCACCCTGCCGACGCGAAACTTCCAACAGGCCAGCTTCGAGGGAGCGGAACAAATCTCGCCGGAGCAGATGACCGCCACGCGAGAGAAGACGCGGGCTTCGTGTGCCGCCTGTACGATCGGTTGCGAACATATCTATTCGCTCGGCGGGTCGAAGGACGACCAAGGCGACAGTGCGGCGGCCGGCAAGAAGACCGGTGTGCGGCTGGAGTACGAGAACCTATTCGCGCTCGGTTCGCTTTGTGGCGTGAGTGATGCCGAGACCGTGTTGGCCGCTTCGCAGAAGTGCGACGAGTTGGGGCTCGACACGATTAGCGCCGGCGGCACGATCGCCTTCGCGATGGAATGTGTTGAACGAGGGCTGATCGACGCTCCTTGGTTGAAGTTCGGCGACGGGGCGGCCTTGTTGCGAGCGTTGGACGAGATCGTTACGGGGGAGGGCCTTGGCCCGCAGTTGGCACTTGGTAGTCGCCGACTCGCCCAGCAACTTGGCGGCGACGCGATCGAGTTCGCACCGCAGGTGAAGGGTCTGGAAATTCCCGGCTACGAACCGCGAGCGCTGCAGTCGATGGCGCTGGGGTTTGCCGTGGGAGCCAGAGGTGCCGACCACAATCGTTCGAGTGCCTACGATGTCGACTTCTCCGATGCGGTCGATCGTCGTGATGTGCGGCCGCAGCAAGCGCGACTTGCCGTAGAGACCGAGGACAAGGCGGCTATGCTCGACTCGCTCGTGCTCTGCAAGTTCATTCGCCGGGCACTCGACGACTTCTACGGTGAATCGGCCGCGATGCTCCGCGCGATCACCGGTTGGGATGTCACAGCTGAAGAATTGACGCAGACCGCCGCTCGCATCGTGGCGGCTAAGAAACTGTTTAATATTCGTGCCGGCTGGCGGCCGGAGGAAGATACGTTGCCGCAGCGATTCCTTAAGGAAGCGGTCCCGGAAGACGATCGCGCGGCCTTGAGCGGGCAGCGACTGGCGGAACTGGTCACCGCTTACAATGCGGAGCGAGGATGGACCGCTGACGGTTGGATCGAAGCGGATCAGCAGTCGGCGCTCGGTTTGGGTGGGCTGTAGACGGGCCGTTCGGCGGCTACTTTCCAATGCACCACAGCCGCGATTCGCTGCGGATAAAGATCTGGCCATTCGACACGGCTGGCGAAGCGTAGCAAGCTTCCCCGAGCGGGTTTTCAGCCACGATGTCGAGCTTTTTACCCGGTCGTACAACGTGGGTCGTGCCTGCTTCGTCCAAGAAGTAGACGAGGCCTGCAATCACCACCGGCGAGGAGCTGAAACTCTCGGTGCCGATTCGTTCTTTCCAATGGCGTTGGCCACTGTCGGCCTGAAAGCAGCTGCCAACTCCGCGATCGGTTACCACCACGAAATAGTCGCCCACGGCCGCCGGCGAAGGGACATAGGCACAGGCGTTTCGCGTTCGCCAGACGATGTGGCTCTCGGTGACGTTGCCTGTTCCGTTGGGGCGAATCGCCATCATGTGTCGTTCGGGGAAGCCGGCGGTTACAAAGACGAGACCCTTTCCGTAGACAACCGAGGCGACGAACTGGTCGGTCGGACCATCGATGATCCAATGACGCCTGCCGGTATTCGGATCGTAGCTGGCGACACAGATGCTGCCGGAGAGGATCATCTGCTCCCGGCCGTCGATCGTACGAATGATCGGCGTGGTGTAGCTGCGTTTCTTGTTCTCGCGCGGCGTCTTCCAGACCGTTTGGCCGGTCTTCTTGTTCAGGCCCACCAGATAGGCGTCGCCGTCGTGGTCGCCATTAACGATCACCAGGTCGCGGTAGAGGATCGGGTTGCTGCAGAAGCCATGCAGGCTGGCGAACGAACCGGGGCGAACTTTCCAAACTTCCTTGCCGTCGAAGTCGTACGCCGCCACGACCATAGATCCTTGCGAGCGATCGCGATTCGTCTCGACGGGGTCTTTGTCCTTCGTGCCCGAGGGCTCAAAGAAGCTGACGTAGACTCGCTCTCCATCGGTGGCGGGGGTGCCTGAGGCGTGCGAGTTTAGTCGGTGATTGATTTCCAGCTCCGCGCTGATGACTTCCGTCTGCCAGAGTGTCTTGCCAGTTTGTCGATCAAAGCAGAGCAGCAGTCGGCGTTGATCTTCCGGTGTGCAAGTAGTGAGAAAGACTCGATCGCCCCAGACGATCGGCGAGCTGTGTCCTTTGCCAGGCACGTCGACTTGCCAGGCGATGTTTTCACCGGTGGTGCCGTTCCAGTTGGTGGGGACTTCGACTTCGCTGCTGGAACCGTCGCCGCGCGGTCCCCGCCAGAAGGGCCACTCTTCGGCCGCGGCCTGGTTGGCCCCAGCAAGGCACGAAAGAACGGCGAGAGTCAGTAGGAACGAGAAGGCAGGCTGCCTGCCCGCTCGTAAAAGGAACAGCCCAACGAGTCGCACGTACCGATCAATCATGCTAGTCCGCCAACAGTTCGTGCAGCTTGAAGTGGTACTTGCCGAGCTTGCCGCCGTAGTTACCTGCACCGATGGCGAGTACGCCTTCGCCGGCCGCGGCACGAATGGCGGATCGCATCGCTTCGGCGACCGCTGCCTCGGTGGTGCCATCGATGACGATTTCCAGCGCCGCGCGACAACCTTCGACGAGCTGCGTCTCCACGCGACCGATCAGCGTGGGGCAGTAGCCATCGGAGGTACTGGCCACGAGACCCTTATAACGGGAGCCAACTTTACTACCGCTGCGGGCGACTCCGCCAGGGAAGGGGGTGATGGCGCCATCGACGGCGGCAATCGCTTCGGTGCCGCGACGGACGGCGGCGAGAGCCGCATCGAGCGAGCTACCTTGGAGGATGATGTTACCGCCGGCGATGCCCTTGGCCACGCCGAGCGTCTCTTCGACCAGGAACTCGCCGTCCATGACCGGAATTCGCCAGTAGCGACGCGAGCCGATCTTCTTGCTCTTCTGAAAACCGTCGCCGAAGTAACGGATTGACTTGCCGAGCGCGATCTTCGTCGGCTTGCCATCTTTCTCGGCCAGGTTGTCGGCCGCGTAGTCGGTGCCGTCGAAGACGGCCGTCGTGGGGCAGGTCATCACGCATTGACCAACGCGATTCGGCACTGCCTTGGCCAGACCATCGCTGGAGAAAGCAAACGCCAGCACGGCCGCTCCCACACGACCATCGGGTGTTTCGTCCGTGGACAGATACCGCTCCACGCCAGCTTCCGCGTCGCAGGAGATAACCGACGAGCTGTAGCCGGTGAATTCCTTCACGGCCGCCTCGAGCCAGTACTCGTCGTGGGCTGTGATGATCAGCCGCGTGTATCGCATGCCGAAGGCTTCGGCGAAGGTATCGATGATTTGCGTATCTTGGATGTTCACGGCCGCGATCGTCCTCACTGGGAGCTTCTAAAACGGGGGCTATTTGGGGGTGTTTCGAGCCCTCCATGATGACAGCCGCAACCGCTCAGGCAAAGGGCTCACGCCGGTGTCGGCGAGCGACGAGGGCGTGCGAATGAGGACTCGCTAACCGACCAGCGCCACGGTTCGCTTCTCTTTGGCACTGAGAACCGCCGTATCGACGATCTGCTGGCCGATCCGTGAGATTTCGACCGACAACGGGCCTTCGACCGGACGGTCCTTCTCGAGGCAATCGATCACGTACTGGACGGGGTTCTGATGCGGCTCGGCCAGCGTGTCGACCGGGACTTCGCGACCCTCGCAGCAATCGGCCGTCTGCACACGAACCGTCTGTTCGAAGTCGTAGCTACTGATCGTGCCGGCGGTGCCGACCACCACGAATCCGCACTTCGGCTGCGGTTGGTGCGTCCAGGGATCGCTGAACGTGCCCCAGCGGGTTTCAAACTTGGACAGCCCGGTCTCGTATCGGGCGATGACGATTGCGTGCTCGTCGACTTCCAGTCCGGCCGGTTCGTCGACGGCACAAGTGACTTCGAGCGGTGCGCGACCATTCATGAACCAGGTGCCAAGCGTGGTGCCGTAGCCGAGGTAATCCAGCAGCGACCCGCCACCGTGGGCCTGTTTGTAGAACCAGCTGTTCGGTTTCTCCTGGGCGACCACCTCGGCGGTTCGTTCGATCTTGTCGGCCACGTGCCAAAGGGGGCCGCGGTTGCCATCGTAGAAGTGGACCTCGATCACATCGCCGATCGTTCCTTCTTCAAGCAGTCGACGACAGGTGCGATGCGGCGGATACCAGGCGAGAGGCCAGTTGATGGCCAATTGTTTGTCGGTTTCTTGCATGGCCGCGATCATACGATCGGCCTCGGCCAGCGTGGCGGCGAACGGCTTCTCCATGATGATGTGCACGCCGGCCGGTGCAACACGTTCCACCCAATCGGCATGATGAGCCGTGGCCGGACAGAGGAGCACGATGTCCGCCTGCGTCTCGGCCAGGCACTTCTGCGTGTCCGAATAGATTCGTTCGGTGGGAACCGCAAAGTTCGCGGCGGCGTCCGCGGTGCGCGTGGGATCTTCGTCGCAGAGGGCAACGATCTCGACATCGGGATGATCGTGGGCGAAACGAAGATTGTCACCCATGTGGAAATGATCGAAATTGATTCCGGCCAGTTTCCACTTCGCCACGGGGGGACTCCTTCCGCTTGCTCTGAGTGCGCGGGCAGTGCCGCGGCGGGATACGCTTAAGTCGAGCTAGCCTACGTTAGTAGACGGTAAGTTCGCCGTACTTCCACTTCAGGTGCAGTCGCCCAAACCAGCCGACGCCGGTGCCACCAATGCGCAGGATTCGCAGCTTGGGAAGGTTGGCCAGGACTTTGAGGCCCTGGCTTGAGACCTGAGTGTTTTCTAAGTCAAGGAACTTGAGCGCGCCAAAGGCTTTGAGTTTTCGCAATCCATCGTTCGTGACGCGACTGTTGGCCAGGTGCAGTTGATGCAGTCCGCTTAACTCGACAGCGTGACTGGCGAGCCATTCAATGTCGGCATCGGTAACGTTCTCACCCTGTAGGTGGATACCAGAAATCGTATCGGCGACTTGGGCAAAGTCGGCACCAAAGGAGACTTTGATCCAGTCGATCGATTCCATCTCAACGCGGCCACCGCGGCTTTCGATCTCGGCCACGAAGAGTTCCTGGTCGACATAGCGTTCGACCTGACGGGCGAGCCACTTGCGGCGGCTCGATTGCAAGCCGTCGAAAGTCTTGGCTTGTTCGTAGTTGGCTTCCAGCGTAGCGATCGCGTCTGACGAGCCGTTCGACTCTTGTAGTTCGGCCAGCTTCGTTTGGTAGGCGGCCTCGACATCTTCTTCGCTTGCCGGCGGGGAGAGTCCCAGGGCCGTCATGTATTCCGGCCACGGGTGCAACTTCATGTAGGCTTCTTCGGGCGTCAGATGTTCGGTCATCGCTCGGTTTCTCGCGAGGGACGTTAGGGATTCAGCGCGGCCAATTGTGCACGTCCCAACTCCCGAACTCGATCGTCGGACCACTTTTCCAAAGGGGAATACGCGGGATGCCGAGAAGGCTTGAAGGGACTATTGCTACGTGTATTGTAACAACAGATCAGCGACCAGCGAGGATCCTCACTCCGATTTTGATCCGATCGGTGGAGCAAATTTCCGTGGAAAAATAGTGCGTCGCCCGGCTCTAGCTCCACATATTCCAGCTCAAACAGCCCCTTGGCGACCTCGACACGCTCCAAGTCGGCGCTGGTTTGCTTTCCATTGTCGATGTGGTCGACCCGACCGATCACGTGTGAACCACGTAGGACCTGCATGCAGCCGTTCTCGCGGGTAGCCCGATCGACGGCAATCGCGACGCTGCCGATCGTCGGTTTCAGACAGCCGTCGTTGTACCAGTACCCGTAGTCCTGGTGCCATTCCCAAGCACCGCCGACACGTGGTTCCTTGAGTATCATCTTGAAGTGCCAGTTGTAGACCTCTTCGCCGAGGAAGCATTCCATGGTGTCGACCATACGGCGGGAGTGAACGATGGCGCTGAAGATGTCGTTCTCTTTAAGGTCGTCATGCACGGCTAGCTTCGTGCTCGCGCCCGAGTCGTCGGTGCGATCGCGAATGTTCGCTGTCAGCTCACGATCGGCGCGGGCGATGGTCCGAAGTAACTCGGTCTCTTCGGCGTCGAACAGTCCACGACGGATGAGGTAGCCGTCGGCTTCAAATTGAGCCAGGTCTTCATCGGTAACAGGCCAGATCGATTCAGTGTCGGAAGTCGACATGGAGGATTCTCGCATACAGCAGGCGTGGCGGCTTTTCTTGAACGATGCATTGGGCGAACGCTCAGACTGCATTCTTGCTCGCTAACGCCGGCTATGCAACGGCGGGACAAGCTACGCCACGGCTGGATCAGCGAGCGGCTCATCCGAATCCGCGGAATCGTCGAGCAAGACGCCGCCGCCCCCGTTTTCGGCCGCTGTCTCAATCGCTAGCTCACTCGCTGACGCAAGATCTTCATCGTCCGTTAATAGATCAGGTTCGATAACGCGCATCGTGCGCCACTTGCCGTGCCAGAACCGCACACCGTAGATCACCGCGGCGGCGGCGATCCACAACGTGATCACGACCCAGCACCAGAGAAGACCGCCGCCAAAGAAGCGGATTCCAACCCAGCCTGCGATAACCGGCAGCGGAGCAATGATGATGGTCGTCCACAAAATGAACCGAGTGTCGCCGGCGCCCTTGATCGCGCTGGCGAACATGATTTGTGCCATATCGAACAGACAGAACACGGCCACGAATCGCAACAGCACGATCGTCGTGTCGCGTAGCGCTTCAAAGTCCTCGGCCGACGTGCCGAGCGCGTGGGCGAACAGGAACAGGTCCGGCGTGGCGACATACATAACGGCCAGCACCCCGACGTAAATCGCGGTCAGCCACATCGCCGTCCAAGTTGCCTTGGCCGCCAGGTCGGCTCGATTGCGACCGAGCTGTTGACCGACGATCGTGCTGACTGCCAGTCCCATGCCCATCATTGGCAAAAAGGCGACGCTGTTGACGTTGAATGCCAGATTCGTAGCGGTCATGGCATCCGTGCCGAGGTGTCCGATCAGGAATACGAACAGGGTCACGGCTCCCATTTCCACGAACATTTGCAGTCCGTTGGGAGACCCGAATTTCAGTAGTCGGCGCATCAGTGCGGCGTCAAATCGGCGACCGGCGTCGAGCTGGTAGGTACGCCGATGTTCGGGGGCTCGCATCAGATACCAGTAGATGCCGACCTTACCCCATTGGCTGATCGTCGTCGCCCAGGCGGCACCTGCGATACCGAGTTCGGGAAAACCCCAGTAACCGAAGATCATCGCGTAGTCGAGCACGATGTTGAGTGCGTTGGCCACGACGTCGACGATCATCACTGTACCGGTCTTGCCGCGACCGGTGTAGAACGCCGTCATCGCGGCGCCGATCACCGCGGCGCCGGAACTCAAAGCGAGCACTTGAAAATAGATCGTCTCCGCAGCGGCCACGTCCGACTCGTGTCCGGCGAGTTGAAACAGATACGGAGCCAGCGGAACTGCCAGTAAAAAAATCGGAGTGCAATAGAACCCGATCCGCATCCCTTGCCAGACCGCGACGCCGATACGCCCCGGCTGCTTGGCCCCGTGGTACTGGGCGACAAACGTGTTGACGTAGCTGGCCAGTCCGAGTGGAAAGCAGAGTAGAGCAAAGTGCAGAATGCCCGCCGGCATGGCAGCCGCGAATTCAACCGGGGAATGCCACATCAGATACATCCGGTCGACGAAGTTCATGACCGTCATCGACGCGGTTGAGGCGATCAGCGGCAGCGCCAACTTCATCACGTCGCGCGGCCCGCACTCATTCGACACCGATCGATCGTCGCTCAGACCGTCGCCACGGCTGCTGTCGGCGGCCGCTTCATTGGCGGCGCGACTCGCGGCGTAAGGATTGGTCGATTCGTGGAGTAGGTCGTCTGAGCTCATTGACGAGACATTCTTTGTTGTTTGAATCTGATGTCGCGGAGGTATCGGCAGGCCTGGGCGGCAGCTGCGGCAACATTGTTTGGTCGTCTTGTCCGCTGAAGCGGCATCGATAGGAGGCCACGAGCCAAGGTGAGGTTCGCGCGGCGGCGTGCAGACCGGTCAGCCGCCGAAGGATCTGCCGCCATGGTTGTCTGCCCAGCAGCAGCGAGGTGGGTGGTTTGAGGAACCCCTATTGTGATCGATTTTGCGCTGGGCGACCAGGAAGATCGGCCGACAAGCAAGATCCTGACGCCCAATGTCAGGTGATAGTGCTAGCGAATATTAGCCGCCGCGCGACCTTTTCGCGCAGGGTATCGCCCGGAAGGCCTAGGCTCGCGGATCGGTCTCGCGAATGATCTGGCTGATGCCGGTCTGGTTGAAACCTTTGTAGCCTTGGTTTCGCTCCAGGATTTCTAGGTGCGAGCCGAGCGCTCCGCTAGCGGCAAACTGTTTCGCCTGATCCCCATCAATCAATCCGCTGGCCCTGGCCGCTTCGATTTTCGCTTCCGCGACCGGCCATATTTCACCTTCCGTGAAAGCCTGCTTCAAGAATTCCAAATCGGTAAACGGTGGCATCGTGTCGATGCCTTCGCTGGCCAGCTGTTCGACCGCGGCATTGAAGTTGAATTGGCATTCCAGGTGGTGCATGCCGGCGGCAAGAATCGCCTCGCCGTGCAGTGCGCACCACAGACCGATCGTGCCAACTTCGGCGAGCGCCTCGAGCGGTTCATGGGCAAAATCGCCCGTCACTTCTTCCGGCGTGAGGTCGACATCGGCAAACACGGCAATTCCACAGACCGGATGTTCGAGCACTTGGGCTCCCCAGCCAGCCTCTTCGCCCGCATAGAAACGTTCCCGACAGACAAAGCCGAACTGTTCGAGTAGCGCGATCAACGTGCTGAAATGCTCGCGACTGGAACGATAGGTGTGGTGATCCTGATTGCCCCAGCCGAGGCCGAGGGCGTCTTGTCGCGCCTTTTGAATCTGACCGGCCCGATTCTTGCCTTGCCAATAGTGACGCTCGCTATCGAAGAACAGATCGCAGGTCCAATCGGCGCCAAGATCGTCGATAGCTTCTTCGATTAGTTTTCGTGCTTTCTTGAACCCGTCGTTCGGTCGCTTGAAGTCACGCTTGCGCGCTTCGAAGGCGGCGTGATGTTCGGCTGCCGCGACGATTTTGTCTTCGCTATCGGTGGTCGGTGCGAAGCCGGCGTAGCCGTGGCGTTCGACCGCCATCAATTCAACGTTACCCTCGCGCGCGAACACGACCGTGCGAAATCGTCCGCCTGCGGCGCCTTCGATTTGGGCGTCGGCCAGCGAGAGGCTGTCGAGCCTTTGCGCCGCTACGAAGTCATCGACCGAATCGACACGAATAGCCAGCCGCCGCGAGCATCGTTCGCCGACACTACCATTGCCTTTAGACGGACTGCTGTCCAATAGGATGACCGGGAACATGCCACCGGCGTGCCGCCAGGCGACTTGGTCACTTAGTGTTGCTAGCTCTAGCGACGCCGCTTGTTCGAAACCAGCGGTCTTCAGCTCAGCGGCAAGCGCATCGTCAGCTGGCAGCACGAGATGGTCGAGCCAGTCGACCAGTCGCGTGCCAGTTTCATTCAGTAGCCGCGAGGCGAGTTTCACCGCTGCCGGCGAGTCGCTGGCAAAATCGGCCAGTGCACCGCGCACCAGCGCTGCAGCGTCTGCCTGAGGTGTCCAAACAAAGTCGTCTCGGTTTTCTGCCATTGTTGTACTCATGGCGTCCTACCTTTTGCGAAGGCCTATAACGAAGGATCGAAGAGAAGGCGAGTTGCCGACAAGAAGAATCGTCGCCAAGAAGTCGAAGGGCCGACTGGCAAGAAACGACTGGGGAACATTGACGTTCCCGCCGTCGTGCCCTTGGGTAATAATTTTACAAGCCAGGGCGGTGTGCCTTTCGCGTCGTATCACGGATCTCTCACGTGAGGGAGACGCCGTTGCCGCACACCTCTCTATTATACTCGCGGCCAGTTGGGCCGGTCATCGTTGATTTTGCCTGTTATCGTTGGTTTTTACGGAAAAGTGCCATGCATCGCGTGTTATTGTTGGGTGCCGGTAAGATCGGCCGCATGATCGCCAAGTTGCTGCACGACTGCGGTGACTACGAAGTCGCTGTGGCCGATAGCGAGAGAGCCGCCCTGGAGCGTCTTGCCGCCCAGACACCGGTCGAAACGGTCACTCTCGACGCCAGTGACTCATCTCAGCTGGGGCAAGCGATCGCCGGACGGCAGAGTGTGCTCTCCGCCCTGAGCTTTCATTACAACCCGCGAGTTGCCGAGGCCGCACTCGCCGCGGGGGCGAGCTACTTCGACCTCACAGAAGACATCGAAACGACGCGTCAGGTTCGCGCCGTGGCCCATCAGGCGGCCGCCGGACAGATCTTCATGCCACAGTGTGGGCTGGCCCCGGGCTTTATTTCGATCGTGGCCTACGACCTGGCCCGCCAGTTCGATAAGCTCGACAGCGTGCGGATGCGAGTCGGGGCGCTCCCGCAGTTCCCCTCCAACCAACTCAAGTACAACCTTACCTGGTCGACCGATGGCCTGATCAACGAGTATTGCAATCCGTGTGAAGCGATTCACGACGGCCGCCGCGTGGAGGTGCTTCCGCTCGAAGGTCTCGAACTGTTTTCACTCGATGGTATTCGTTACGAGGCGTTCAACACTTCCGGTGGACTCGGCACGCTCTGCGAGACACTCGAGGGGACCGTGCGAGAGATGAACTACCGCACGATCCGCTACGTGGGCCATCGCGATCAAGCGGCGCTGCTGGTGAACGAGTTGCGACTGAGCGAGCATCGCGAATTGCTCAAGGACATTCTCGAACGAGCACTTCCGGTCACCTACCAAGACGTGGTGATTACGTTCTGTACTGTTACCGGCTGGCGCAAAGGGCAGTTCGTGCAGATCACCGACGCCCGCAAGGTCTACCAGGAAACCATCGGCGACGAGCCTTGGAGTGCGATTCAGTTGACTACGGCTGCCGGCATCTGTGCGGTACTCGACCTGCACGCCGCCGGCAAGCTACCGCCCACCGGATTTGTAAAGCAAGAAGAAGTCGCTCTGACCGACTTTTTGGAGAATCGTTTCGGCAGCCGCTACAAAAGCACCATCGCCACGCGGTTCAGTGCCGCGACGGGCGAAGAATAGAAAAATGGGAGGGCGAGGCTCCTGCCGAGCCATGGTTATGCTGCAAGTGGATGTGCCATTTGGTTGCCACGGCGCGTCGTGTTCGGCAATGAAACAGCACTGGTAGCAAGCTACCAGTGGCACCCCCAAGAAAACACAGCAGGCGAAGCCTGTCGCATTCATATGCGACGTCAGCACACAACGGAGTAACACTCGATGTCCAACCAACCACAAGAACTTCTCGCCAAGCTTGGCGTCACGGACCCGGCTGCGATCGTTATCGGCGACACCTGGCACCAGGGTACCGGCGAGGCGCTCTCCGTCACCTCGCCGATCGACGGAGCGGAACTCGCGACGTTCAAGATGGCGACGCCGGCCGATGTTGGTTGTGTAGCCGGGGCCGCCCAAGAAGCGTTTCTCGCTTGGCGAAGCGTGCCGGCACCCGTGCGCGGCGAACTGGTCCGCCGCATCGGCGACGCACTGCGTGAACACAAGCAAGACCTGGCCGCTCTAGTCACACTCGAGGCGGGCAAGATCTACCAAGAGTCGCTCGGTGAAGTGCAGGAGATGATCGACATCTGCGACTTCGCCGTGGGTCAGAGCCGGCAGCTGTATGGACTCTCCATCGCCAGTGAGCGGCCCGAGCATCGGCTCACCGAACAGTGGCATCCTCTCGGTCCGGTCGGCGTGATCTCGGCCTTTAACTTTCCGGTCGCGGTGTGGGCCTGGAACGCGATGCTGGCTCTCGTCTGCGGCGATTCGATTGTTTGGAAGCCGTCGGAGAAGACACCACTAACGGCCATGGCGACGCACGCGCTGGTGAGCCGCGTGATTGACGAGATGCCGGAAGCCCCCGCGGACCTGGTCAGCTTGATCGTGGGCGGAGCCGACGTCGGAAACGCCTTGGCGGAGAATGCCACCTTCCCGCTCATCTCCGCTACCGGTAGCGTGCCGATGGGCAGGGCGGTGGCCCAAACGGTTGCTGCGCGGCTTGGTCGCTCGCTGCTGGAACTTGGCGGCAACAACGCCATGATCGTGACGCCGACGGCCGATCTTGAAGCGGCAACGCGGGCGATCGTGTTCAGTGCCGTCGGTACCTGTGGTCAACGTTGCACAACGTTGCGGCGATTAATCGTGCACGAGTCGATTGCCGACGATCTGGTGGCCAAGCTAAAGACGGTCTACGCCGGTTTGCCGATTGGTGATCCAAGCGACGAGAAGACACTGGTCGGTCCGCTGATCGATGACGCGGCGGCCGCGGCCATGGAGTCGGCCATTGCGGCGGCGACAGAGCAGGGAGGCGTCGTGCACGGGCTGGATGCGGCGAATGAGTCAGAGGGCGTGCGAGTTGCCGAAGACGTTCCGGCCGGAGGAACCTATGTGCGGCCGGTGATTGTGGAGATTGCCGCCGAGGCTGCGATCCTGCAGCAGGAGACCTTCGCCCCCATCATGTACGTGATTCGCTACGCGGAGTTGGCAGAGGCGATCGCGATTCAAAACAATGTTCCGCAGGGACTCTCGTCGGCCATCTTCACCGGCGACGTTCGCGAGGCGGAACGCTTCTGTTCCCCCACTGGCAGCGACTGCGGTATCGCCAATGTGAACATTGGCACCAGCGGGGCAGAGATCGGCGGTGCCTTCGGTGGCGAAAAGGAAACCGGCGGCGGCCGCGAGTCGGGCAGCGACGCCTGGCGAAACTACATGCGGCGGCAGACCAACACCATCAACTACGGCCACGAACTTCCCTTGGCCCAGGGGATTCGGTTTGATGTCTGAGGCCTTCTACGAACGCACGATAATCGACAGGTTGATGCTTATTGACCGAATCCTCATGTGCGTCATTGCCCGGTTCACGCTTCTTTCGAGCAAGGGCGCCGATACCTAAGAGAACAAAGGCGAATCCAATGGCCACAAGATAGAGGGCGATTGGACCGAAGCCTTGCAAAGCGAGCTCTGCCGCTTGTAGTTTGCGAAGCTTGAACCCATCCACTTCTACGTAAGAATTCGTTGAGTATCGCGGCGGTCCTGGTGCATAGGGCACATACGGGTTGTACGGATTTGAAGTGGTGACGGGAACCGAGTGCGTTCGCATGTTGCGCGTCGGGCCGATTGAGCCTACGGAATAGTGGAGGTAGCAGTACCAGCCTAATCCGAAGAGTAGCGGAAGAGCGCCGACAACGATCAGCGATGTGCCAATGGTGCGAAGCGACATGGCGAGGTCTCTTGAGTTCAGGGAAGCTTGCAGCGGTAGGTAACGTTGAAGCTCGTCCAGTGCATTGACGCGCTGAGTCAGTATAGACGAATTTCTACGAGATCTGCACAAAATGGCGGCTAGCCGCTAGGTTTGCTTGAACAGAGGATCGAATGGCGAACTGTCGAGTCTTCAGTGGCGGGCATGTCTCCTTTCTCCGGGACGCAGGAAGAAAAGTCATTCCTGTCCATCCGGACCCAGGAATCCCCCTTCCCCCGCCCATTTCCCCGCATTTTCGGTTCCCCAGTCCGGCTCATATCGGCCTCAAAAGATGGTATAATGGGTAGTCTGGTCGAGGTTTAGGGCCTCCGGTCTGTCCGGATCGTGGCCTCTTAACCCGACCAACCCACCTGATTCGTCCCACCGTCGCGGACCAGGGCCCATTGGCCCCGCCGCAAGACTCACCCCTGTGCGGAAACAGTAACAAGGGCACCGCTGCCGAACTGCCGCCTTTTCAATGGGCATATTCGCATGCAGCAGCGGTCGCATTGATTGCGAACTTCCGAGGGAACGAGTCTGGCAGGGAACGATCGGCCAAGAACGCTACAACAGCCAAACGAACAAACACCATCCCCGCTTAGAATCCTCCACGGAACTGAAGCCCCGATGAAAATGACTCAGCTGAATATCACACGCTCACGTAACCTCGTTTTCGGAATCCTCACCTTCTCGCTGGCCGCCACGCTGCTCATCGGCGGTGCGAATCTGGCCTCGGCCGAAACCGTCAAACCGGCCGCCAAGGACTGGATGCGTTACCCGGCCATCTCGCCCGATGGTTCGCAGATCGTGTTCTCGTTTCTCGGCGACCTGTGGCTCGTCAATAGCGAAGGGGGTGACGCCCGGCTCTTGACCACGCACGACCAGTTCGAGCGAAGCGCCATTTGGTCGCCCGACGGCAAGACCATCGCCTTTGCTTCCGATCGCCACGGCAATTTCGACGTCTTCTTGATTTCGGTTGAGGGTGGCCGCGCTCGTCGACTGACTTATCACTCGGCCACCGATACGCCGACCGCTTTCACGCCCGATGGCAAGAACGTTCTCTTTACCAGCTATCGCCAAGACGCCCACGACTCGATGATCGGTTCGCGGCGAATGAGCGAACTTTATTCGATCAGCGTCGATGGGGGACGTCCCAAACAGATCCTCACCACGCCGGCCGAGAATGCCAACTTCAATCCGGATCAGACAAAGCTCGTCTTCCACGACTACAAGGGAAGCGAAGATCCTTGGCGTAAGCATCACACCTCGTCGATCACCCGTGACATTTGGACGGTCGACGTTGCCACCGGCAAGTACACGCAGATCAGCCGCTTCAATGGCGAGGATCGCAACCCCGTCTGGTCGGCCGATGGTTCGAAGGTCTACTACCTTAGCGAAGAAGCCCGCGGCTCGAACGTGTGGGTCATGGACCCGAACAATCCGGACGGTCGCACGCAGGTGACCCGTCACAAGATTCACCCTGTCCGCTTCTTGACCCGTGCCGACGACGACACGCTCTGCTACGGTTTCAACGGCGAGATCTGGGTCAAGAAGCCCGGCGCCGAAGGAAAGCGAATCAACATCGTGGCCCGCGCCGACGAGCGAACCAACGACTGGAGCTACAGCGTGAAGACGGGCGGTGCCTGGGGCATGGCCGTTTCGCCGAACGAAGAAGAAGTCGCCTTCATCGTGCATGGCGACGTCTACGTCACGAGTGTCGAGTTTGGTACCACCAAGCGAATCACCGCCACGCCGGAGCAAGAGCGAACCGTCACCTGGGGTAAGGATAATCGCACGCTTTACTACGACGGCGAGCGCAAGGGTTCTTGGAACCTCTACAAGGCGACGATTGCCCTGGAAGAAGACGATTCTTTCGCTGACGCCGCGATCATCGACGAAGTGCCGCTGTTGGAGACCGAAGACGAAACGTTTCAGCCGCTCGCTTCGCCCGATGGCAAGAAGTTGGCCTATCTCAAGAACCGCTACGAACTGGCGGTCTTGGACCTGGAAACGAAGAAGTCGGAGACGCTGATTCCGGCTCGTCAGAATCACTCGTATGCCGATGGCGACATTGGTTACCACTGGGCGCCGGACAGCCGCTGGATCACGGCGACCTACCATGGCCACCGAATTTGGACGCCGGAAATCGCGGCGGTCAAGCTGGCCACCGGTGACATTATCAACGTCACGCACAGCGGTTACGCCGAGGGAGCTCCCATGTTCAGCTCCAACGGCAAGATGCTGCTCTACATTTCAAGCCGACATGGTCTCCGTCACCACGGTGGTTTTGGCGGTGCCCAGGGCGACATCTTCGCGATGTACCTGAACCAAGACGCCTACGACGAAGCGGTTCTCTCCAAGGCGGAACTGGCCCTGAAGAAGAAACGCGAGAAGAAGAAAAAGAAGAAAGAAAAGGAAGAGAAGAAGGACGACGACGAAAAGAAGGAAGAGAAGTCCGACAAGGATGAGGACAAAAAAGACGACGCCAAGAAGGACGGCGACGACAAAAAGGAAGAGGGTGAGAAGAAGGACGGCGACAAAAAAGACGACGAGAAAAAGTCCGACAAGAAGGACGAAAAGAAAGACGCCAAAAAGGACAAGAAGAAAGACAAGGACAAGGTCGAGCCGATCAAGTTCGAGACCGAAGACCGCGAGCGTCGCCTGCGTCGTCTCACGGTGATGTCGTCTTCGATCGGCGGTTACGACGTCTCGCCCGATGGCGAACACCTCGTCTTTGCCGCGCGAATCGATCGCGACTGGATCCTATGGGTGGTCAATCTACGTACCCGATCGACCACCAAGGCGATGACCCTCGGCGGCTGGACAGGTCACATCGAGTTCACTAAGGACGGCAAGAGTGCCTTCATGCTCCAAGGTGGCAGCATCAAAAAGGTCAGCCTAGCCGGTGCCCTCGGTGGCGGCAGTGCTTCGGCCAAGACGATTAGCTTCCGAGCCGAGCAGAATACCAACAAGAAGTTGGAGCGGGAGTACATCTTCGAGCACATCTGGCGACAGACGCTCCGCAAGTTCTACGATCCCAAGCTGCACGGAACCGATTGGGCCTTCATGAAGACCAATTACCAGGCCTTCTTGCCCACGATCAATAACAACTACGACTTCCGTGAGCTGTTGAGCGAAATGCTCGGGGAGCTGAACGCTTCGCACACGGGGGCTCGTTACTTTGCCCACGGCGCTGGCGATTCGACGGCCGCATTCGGCCTGCTCTACGACGTCAAGCACGAAGGTGTCGGGCTCAAGGTTGCCGAGGTTCTCGAACGAGGCCCCGCCGACAAGGCTGAGTCGAAGATTCGCCCTGGGCACATCATCACGCACATCGACGGCGACAAGGTCGGTGCCGATACGAATCCTTGGAAGCTGCTCAATCGCAAGAGTGGCAAGCTGGTCCGTCTCACGGTCCACGATCCCAAGGAGGATGAGGAGTACTTCGAGACGATTCGCGCCACCAGCTTTGGTGGTCAGGTCGGCCTGATGTACGATCGTTGGGTCAAGACGCGACGCGAGTTGTGCGAGAAGCTCTCGAACGGTCGCGTTGGCTACGTGCATGTTCGCGGCATGGACGACCACAGCTTCCGCCATGTGTTCTCCGAAGTGCTCGGTCGCAATAACGAGAAGGAAGCCCTGATCGTCGACACCCGCTACAACGGTGGTGGTTGGTTGCACGAACAGCTGGCGACCTTCCTCGACGGCGAACTGTACTGTTACTTCTTGCCTCGCGATCACGAGATTGGTGATCTAGGTGGCGAGCCGATCGACAAGTGGACCAAGCCGGTCGTCGTGCTCCAGAACGAGAGCAACTACAGCGACGCCCACTTCTTCCCTTGGGCCTTCAAGACCAAGAAGATTGGTAAGCTGATCGGAGCCCCGGTGGCCGGAACTTCGACCGCCGTGTGGTGGGAGAATCAGGTCGACTCGACGCTGATCTTCGGCATCCCACAGGTTGGTATCACCAATCTCGAAGGCCGCTATCTGGAGAACTTCCAGCTGGAGCCGGATGTGCTGGTGATCAACGATCACGAGTCGATGGCCCGCGGTGAAGACAAGCAGATGGAGAAGGCGGTCGAAGTGCTGCTGGAAGATCTGAAAGCGGCCAAGGCGAAGAAGAAGTAGGCGGGGGCGCCAGGCGTAGGCCGAAACGCGTCTACAAGATCCAGGTCAGAGTGTTGTTCGCTCCGGTCTTGGGGACGCGTTGCCGGTCCGTCATGCCATCGATCTGCAGCTTGCCATCGGCACGCCATTCAGCGATCCACTTCTTCACGTCCGTCTCCCAAACAAGTGGCAATCTTAGTGCGGCGGCCCATGCGTCGTCATAGAGGATGCGCTTCTTGTCTTCTAAGTTCCTGCGTAACTCGCGTTTCGCCCTGTTCATGAAGTGTTTTCGAAGTTTGTCGTAGTACGCCCCGTCGTATACTTCTTCCGCGGTGAAGAGCTCACCTTGATGTGTCCGGGCTTGCCGTTCTTTTTGCATAGCCTCCGCTCGTGCAAACTCCATGTCTTTCATGGATTTCTTTTCGACTTCCTTGAACTTCTTGATTCCCGATGGGTGACGTGTCAAGTAGATCAGATGAAAGTGGCTGCGGTCCTTAAGTGGATTCAAGACGGCGGCAGCGCTGGCAAACTTGAAATCACCGGCTTCTCTAACACGGGCCACATACTCGGAGACGATGGCATCATCCCGTTCGATCGATGAGAGGTTCTCTAGATTCGAAAAAATGTTGGGCTCGCCGAATAATGCCTCGAAGCTCGCGTTTGCGACGTCCGTGTTTATAAAACGCCGAATGTGCTCCGTCATGAAGTTGATTAAGATCTCACATGGTGACAGTTTCAACAACGGCTGAATTACGTCGAGCCCAAATCCGGTCCAGCCGGTCGGATCGATCAGGATGAACGGAAATGTCTTTCGATACGAGGCGAATTGCGAGATGTCTTTTATCGAGTCCTCGAGCGTTTCGTTATGCGCGGAAATATCGATGTCTTTGATGGGATCAACGAACGCCTCCAATTTCTTATAGGCACAAGGGTCTTTCTCAAGAAAGTAACAACGCAGGGATAGATCTCTACCAAATTCTTTCTTGAGATGATCTCTTGCGGCTCTTAGCTCTTGAATCGCAATGCCGAATGAGGTGTCGTCGAAGTCTTCCGACCTTGAATTCCAGGGGCCCGAAAAACAATCGACGTAGGTGATGGAGTCGAATCGTCCACCCAGGCCCACAATTCGCGTCAGGCCTCTTAGATACCCACGCAAGACAAGGTGCTTAACGCGCGTCTGTTCCCGCCCCTCGTAGTCGCCGGTGTTGCCCATGCCTTGCCCGCTATGCTGGAATCGCCACGTCGTAAAGTTGATTGAATCGTTCGACGAGTAACTGCCGCCTTTGATCGTCGACTGGCTCCTCGCTTGCCGACGCCGCAGGGAATTCGTCGTGCGTTACGCCCTCGAGGGTGCGGCCGGCTTCCGACTTGCGCACACCACCCCATTGCTTGAAGAAGAATGGCACGTCGGAGCGTTCGCACTGATCTCGAATCGAGGTAACCCATGATGGATCCATGGGCCGTGCCCCGGCTCCGCTTTCGCCTCCCACGATCACCCAATCGATGCCGCGCAGTGGAACACGCCCCAGGCGTTCCAGTAGCGGTTCGATCGACAGAAATTTCATAGCCGCTGGTGATTCTTGGAGATGTCGAACGCGCGGCAGACCATGCTTGCGAGTTTCGACGCTCACGCCCCACCAGATATGCGGCAACTTGGCCGCAGAACGCAACTTGGTCCTGAGAAGGTCTCGAAGGCGATCCGACCGCTTCGTAAGAACCTGGAATGTGTGCCAGTTGGCCGAGGCCATCACGTTCACGACGGCCTCGATGTATTCGTCTGGAACGTCACGATGAAACAGATCGCTCATCGAGTTGACAAACACCATTCGTGGGCGGCGCCATTTGAGCGGCTCCGCCAATTTTTCTGGTACGAGACGCAGGTCGAAACCCTGTTCATACGGATGGCCTGGCACGCCGCGAAACCGTTCGGCGAAAACCTCCGCATAGCAATGAGCGCAACCGGGGCTGATCTTGGTGCATCCGCGCATCGGATTCCACGTCGCATCGGTCCACTCGATTTTCGACATATCGCTCACGTCACGAGTCCTTGTGTTCACGTGTATACTGTATCGGAGGGATGCGCGAATTGTCCAGCAGTTTGTTAGGGCGGTCAATCCTGAATTCAATGGAGATGGTGGAGTCGACGTTGTCGCTGTGCCACTAAGGGTATACGCAGCAGGAGGTTGCGTCCCCCGCCCCCTACCAATACTTCTCAAAATGAATGTTGCCGCGCCGGTCGCGGTCATCGGCCGAGAAGCCCATTCCTTCGAGCACTTCCACCAGGCCGCGTGGGTTGGGGTACCGGCTCGCGCCCTCGCTGTCAGGCCTGGGGGCGCCGATCATGCGGGGGTTGCCGCATAAGAAAACGTGCGTCCGCGCCGGATCGAGTTCAAAGTTCGCGTCTTCGCTCATGTTGCCGGTCTCGATGTAATCTTGTAGGTAGCGCTTGCCGACGTAACCAGGGATGTTCGGATCGAGATTCTCCACCTCGCGCGTGGTCAGCGTGAGATAGCGGTACTGGGAAAACTTCCTTTCGAGGGCGCGATGGACGTCGAGGTAGCCGAGGTCGTGATTGAGCCTGGCGCAGGTGACGGAAATGAGCCGCCCCTGGTGGCCCACATCGAGTAGGTGCGCGACCATGGCGTTGTGCGGGGCCTCGCCAGTTCCAGTCGCCACGAAGACGACATCGTCCTCTGGCTCGACTGCTTCGAGCGTGTAATGGCCGGTCGTCTTCTGGCCTAAGAACAGTCGATCGCCGGCCGATAAACCAAACAATCGCGGTGTTAGGCCTGGCGGCTTCTCGTCGGCGTGCCGAATCAGCGTGATGTAGAACTCCAGATAGTCGCAACGTTCGGGCGCGATCAGTTCGCCCTGGTCGCTTAGCATCGAACAAGAAAATGAATAGGCCCGGCGGACCAGCTTGTGTTCTTGGGCGTCGGTGAGCGACTCCGGATCGGTGCCGACGACTCGGCTCTCCCAGTTGCCCAAACCCAGTACCGTGTATTGGCCAGGCAGAAAACCGGGGGCATGACCGTCGGCCTTGGCTCGCAGAATCATCAGGTCGTCGTGCAGCCGCCGCACCTCGACGACCTCGGCGTTGTAGTGCTGCTCACGCAAGGTGGCGACTTCGGCGGGATCGATCATTTGTGCTCTCCCTGACGCAGCGCAGTAGCAAGGCTGGAAGCAACCTGCGAGCTTGTCGATGTCGTTGAGTATAGCGACTCACGCGGGCAAAGGGGAAAAGCGAGCAAACGTGGAAGAGTCATGCTCCACCCACGGGCACGGCCTCTGCCGCCGATGCACGCCGCGCGTCCCACGCCCATATCCCAGCGAAGATCGGGATCAGCACCAGGCAACCCCATTGATAGGCGGTCAGTCCCACCCAAAGTTCCGCTTCGGGGCGAATGAACTCGGTCAGAAAACGGTAGACGAAGTAGGCGATGAAATAGAGCTTGATTAGCTGGCCGCGAAACGTGCCCCGCCCATACAGCCAGAACAGTACGACCGCCGCGGTCAAGTGAAAGGCCGCTTCGTAGAGCTGCGTGGGATGCCGCGGCAGATGATCGGCGACCTCGAACACCACACCCCAGGGGAGCGTTGTGGGCGTGCCGTGGCAGCATCCGGCACTAAAACAAGCGATCCGTCCAATGCCAATCGCCAGGGCCACCGGAACCGCGAAGGAGTCGCCTGTCCTGGCTTCGACGCCAAGTGACCACTTCGTAACCACCACGCCTGCGTAGCCACCGACCAGGCCACAAAGAATGGTCTTGCCGTCGCCGAACCAGCTGGTGCCGTCCAAGAAACCTTGCCCGTCCGCTAGGGCAAAGGGAAGTTTGGCCGCCAGCATCGCACCACAAAAACCACCGAGGCCAATGCCGAGCCGCTGGCCGGCCGAGAGTTCTGACGGTTGCCGGGTCCAGCGACCAACGACGGCAGCCGCGCCGACTGCCGACAGCATAATCAAGGTGTAACTCGGATTGATCATGGGTGGTTTACCACCGGCAGTTCTTGCAGACGACTGGGCGTACGCTGCCGTTGCGCCACATCAGAACCAGCAATGCCGCCAGCGGTGAGCGGTGGCAACTCCACGTGCCCGTCGCGGTACAGCACGTTGTAGGCCGAGAAGGGGATGATGTGCCCGCTCGGCAGCACATGATGAACGCACGACTTCATCAGCTGCCGAATGTCGAAGTTGTAGGCGTCCATAAACGTTGTCGTGGTGATGCGAAACACATCTTCCGGTGAGAGGTCTTCTACGATCGCCCGTTCGAAAAACTCTTCCGCGACTGCCTCCGGCACCGAGCTGTCCTCGACCAGGCCGCCCTGAGCGTCGTTGGTCGCCGTCTTTCGACGAAACTTCTCTTCAGTCATCTCCGCGACTCCGTCACCGCACCCGGCCGGTCCACAACCGAGTCGCGAAAGATACTCGGCCACCAGCTTGCCTGCACGTTCACGGTTGAACGTGATTCGCCCCGAGAGCAGATCGAGATGATTCTTCAGGTCGACAAAACGGGCTAGCGGAATCAGAGCGTTGCCGCTCCGGTAGGCATACGAGAGCGTGTGCGCGTTCGGGTGAGCACACGGCAGCGGCGAAAAGTCGCTCTCACGCCACGCTCCGTCGGTCTGCTCGCAAATGCCCTTGATGATGTCGGGGAACGTGATCCGGCGCTCCAGCTCTTCCGGCAGCACATGTCGACCGCAGTAGGTGGCCGGCTGAAAACTGACGCCCGTCACCCAAGATCGCTCGCTGGCGAAGGTGACCAGGCGGCCGAGTTCGTGATCGTTCACGCCTGGCTGCACGGTAGAGACGAGCGTCGTTCGCAGTCCCGCCTCGCCGAGCCGCTCAATCGCCCGCAGCTTCGTTTCAGTGAGCGGTTCACCACGCAACGTACGACTGCCATCGTCGCTGAAACTGTCCATCTGCAGATAGATCTCCACGCGATGACCCACCTCGACCAACTCGTCGATCAGGGCTCGGTCGTTCGCCAGGCGAATGCCGTTGGTGTTGATCATCACAATGTCGATCGGCTGCCCCGTGGCATACCGCACGACCTCCATGAACTGAGGGTGAATGGTCGGCTCGCCGCCGGAGAGTTGTACGATTTCCGGTCGGCCTTCGACTTCCACCAAACGATCGATCGCCCGCTGGCAATCTTTCAAGCTGAGATGTATTCCGCCTGGGCCACTGACCGCAAAACACATCGGGCATTCCAGATTGCAGCTCGAAGTGATCTCGACCAGACCCAAGCAGGTGTGCTGTTCGTGATCGGTGCAGACGCCGCAGTCATAGGGACAACCTCGCCGCGGCTCGATGCCAAACTGATGTGGCACTTTGCCAGGCAGGCTGTAGTCGGTGCGGTCGAACCAGGCGGCATCGCTACAGACGAAGTCCTCCCGCTCGCCATGCTCGGCACATCGCTTCTGGAAATAGACACGGCCGCTGCACTCGATAATTTTGGCCGGCACCACGCCTAGGCAATCCGGGCAGAGGCTCTGCGTCGTGCCTAAGAAGGTGTAGTCGCGAAAGGCGAGTGCCTGTGAAGTGGTCTGTGTTGTGGATGCCATGTTCATTTACCCCGTTATAAATACGTTTGATCCTTTGTAGCGATCCGCAAAGACAACGGTGATCAACGGTCGATATCCCGTCGGTAACGACTGCGGCTCCAGCTTAAGAACCCGGCGCCAATCGCAATGACGACTGCCGCTGCGGCACAACCGCTAAGTCCAAGCAACATCGATTCGGAGCGGGCAAAGGACGAACCTACCGAGCCGAGGACTAGACAGGCGCCACAGAAGCTAAGAAACGCCGCTACGGAAACGGTACAAGCCATGATGGTCGCGACGAGAAACGATCCAGCAAACAGTCCGATCTTGGTGCCGATCGACGTCTGCTTGCCGACCTGTTCACGGCGACGGAGAACCATGCCGGTGCGAATGAAGACCGGTAGCAACAACACACACATCGGAATTGTCAGTCCCGGGGCTTGCCGGAGCAAACCGAAACAGATGGCCGCGAGGGTAACGACAAGAATGATCGTGCTCAACAAGAACGTCGGTCGTGCCGTTTCAGCAATGACATGGGCATCGGAAAGCACAATTGCTGGACGTGCGAGTGGCTGTTGCGGAGGAGCCGATGGCGGCGGTTGCTTCGGCGGCTTTGATTGCTCGACGGTCCTTTCCGACAGGGGCGCTGCGCATAGCCAGCAAAGTTTTTGATCCCAAGGTTGCTCGGTACCACAAGCGGGGCAGAGCGGGAATACATTCATCATGCGGTCGGAATCACGGGAGTCGCTCATGATGCCACCTCCCGCTGGTTGTCCGCCGTCTCATCGGTCGGCTCTAGTCGACCGGCAAATTCGACTGCCGCGGAACGCGCGCTTCGGACCGCTTGGCCGATGATCAAACCGCTCAGGCCAATCCCGACCAGGGTCATCAACTGAAACTGTCGCGGAACGGTACGCTCGACTTCGGCAGAAAGACCGAACGTCTCCGGCCATTTCGAGCAGCCGGCCACGCAGAGATAGCCGACGAGCGAGGCGACCGTTGCAACGCGGACCAGTCGCAGATCGAATCGCAGCGACGTCATCGCGATGATCAGCGGATAGGCCATGATCAACGGGCTACGCGTGCCGACCGAGACACACATGGTGAGCGATAGAAAGACAACGTCGGCCAGAGTCGAAACGAAGGGCAACCACGCGGGAAAGAATCTCGCCCGTAGCGAAAAGTGAACCGCGGCGGCGACCGTACACCAGCCGAGTGCGAGCAGCGAGATCAGCAAGTGAAAGCGAGCGTCATCACCTTGACTACCGTAGTACTGCCAGAGGTGCGTGAGGTAGAAGGCCCCGATCGAGAGCAGGCGAAGTTGGTTGGCCCGCGCCTCGCCGCGAAACTGCTGCCAGCGAAAGGTGACGAACCAGGCCTGATCTGCGGGCGACCGCGTTATCGCGGCCTTTGCTGGTGGTTTCGACTCTGCCATACCGTGCTCCCTGCTTGGCCGTTGTTTCCTGAGAGGATTTTAGCAGGCGGGGAGTCGAAGAGGGAAGCGGTTTTCTTAGGAGCAGGGAAAGTTATCGGCGACTAGGGATCGTGTTGCAAGTTCGCCACCCACGTATCGTAGTCCGTGTCTCCCTTGGATTGATTGTGGTGATTACACATCGGCCACAAATTGTCGACACTTGTCGGTCCGTTCTGGGAATGTGGAATGCGGTGGTCGAGTGTCTCATACGTTGCATTGCAGCCAGGTGCGGTGCATCGGTCGCCTTTCTCGGCCACTACGACGTCCTCCATCTCCTGAGGCCAGTTGTGGGTGTCAACGAATGCGTCGTGCTGGTCGGCGGGCGCTGGGGGCGAGGCAACGTCCGCACACGACCGATTGGG
>CAYLRE010000006.1:0-46383 GCA_964385715.1 uncultured Planctomycetaceae bacterium | reverse complement strand
AGCGGCACTTGTTGAAGGACTGGAAAGCGGTCCGTCGGAAGAATGGACCAGCGAAGAGTGGGCCGATATTCGAGAGCGAGTTACTGAGCGACATCAGAAGGGCGAGTAGATGGGGACTCGCGTTACTGTTCGACGACGTTTAAGGGCAGCGCAGGACGTCGAACAGATTGCCGACTATCTTGCCGCGGATTCTCTTGAGGTGGCGATCCGTTTCGTGCAAAACACAGAGGCAACTATTCATGAGATTTCCGAGTCGCCTCAGCTGGGGGGGCTTTTCGAATCCGGCGTTCCCGAACTAGCTGGCTTGCGGTATCGTCGTATCATGGGGTTTCCGAATCATCTCGTGTTCTACCTTGAAGATGAAAACGCCATCGATGTTATTCGGGTCCTGCATGGTGCTCGTGACCTTGATACGGCGTTACGAACCACTTAGATGACGTGTCCAATCGGCCCATGTCCCAACCCCACAACAACAAAACCACGAAGTCCACAGGCGATCTCCCCTGGCGCGAGCGCTGGCATGAGGTGATCTTCGAGGCCGATACACCGGCCGGTAAGTTGTTCGACGTGGTGCTGCTGATCGCGATCTTGCTCAGCGTGCTGGTCGTGATCCTCGAAAGCGTCACGGAGATCCGGCGGGAGTATCGGAGTCTGCTCTACGGGGCCGAGTGGTTCTTCACGATCCTGTTTACGATCGAGTACGCCGCCCGCATCGCCTGCGCTCGCCGGCCGCTGCGATATGTGTTCAGCTTCTATGGTGTCGTGGACTTGCTGGCGATCCTGCCAACCTATCTGATCGCCTTGCCGATCTTTGAAGGCGCGCAGCGATTGGCGGTGATTCGAGCCCTGCGACTCCTGCGGGCGTTTCGTATCTTCAAGCTGGCACACATGCTCTCGGAGGCCTCGGCTCTTCGGCACGCGATCTGGACGGCCCGGGCCAAGATCACCGTCTTTCTTTCGGTGGTGTTGATCGCGGTTGTCATCGTCGGATCGGCCATGCATTTGATCGAAGGAGGGAACAGCAGCAATTCCGGTTTCGATTCGATTCCCGATAGCATGTACTGGGCGATCGTGACCATGACCACGGTCGGCTATGGGGATATCTCACCACAGACCGCCATCGGCAAGATACTGGCCGCCTGCATGATGGTGCTCGGCTACTGCATGATCATCGTCCCCACCGGGATCGTTTCTGCCGAGCTGGCTCAGGCGGGCAGCAAGCGGATTACTACGCAGGTCTGTCCGGAGTGTCTGTCAGAAGGCCACGACGCCGATGCGACGCACTGCAAGTTCTGCGGGTCGAAGCTGTAGCATCTCTCTGGTGAGCTCCGGATGCCTTGTTGGCAAACTTTGCGGCCTGGCGAAGCGAGCGAAAGACTGCTGCTTCGGTTGTCGCTGTCGGTCGTTTTGGTTGTGGCGGTACTGGCTCGGGAAATACCGGTTCTACGGGTCAAGACGTTAGAGTTCCCGTTCCAACCCCTCCGATGAACTGATACAGGCAATCGATTCGGTCGCTCACGCGCGACCGGTTTACCAATTCAGTGTCACAACACCTTCGCACGCACAGGCGGGTGCAGACGTCGTGTCTTTCAGGCAGGAGTTTTCGCATGCGTAATCTTGGTTATTTGGCGGCCCTATTGGCCATGCTCTGTGTCAGCCCTGCTTGGGCCCAGACGGACGGCGCTTCTTACGACACGGCCAGCTTCGGTGGTTGTGACTCCGGTTGCGACTCGGCTTGCGGCTGTGAGACGGATTGTTGCGATTCGTCTTGCTGCGACTGCGATCGCTGGTTCTTGCTCCCGCAGTGCGACTGCGGATTCAACATTCATGGTTGGCTCAACGTCGGCTACATCTACAACACCGATGATCCGGCCAGCCAGTACAACGGTCCCTACAACGCTGTCGATCGTGCCAACGAATTCGCTGCGAATCAGGCTTACCTGATCGGCGAAAAAGCTCTACCCGGTTGCGTGATTGGTATCGGCGGTCGCGTCGACGTGATGTGGGGTCAGGACTTCTTCTTGGCCGAGTCGATCGGTATGGAGAAGCGACCCGACGGCTCGCCTCACTGGAACGGTGAGTATTACGGGTTGGCCATTCCGCAGGCGTATTTCACGTTCGGTAACGAGAATTTCAATCTGCAGGCGGGCCACTTCTACTCGATCATTGGGTACGAAGGCGTGATGGCTCCCAGCAACTTCTTCTACTCCAAGGCGTACAGCTACCAGTTCGCTGGTCCGTTCACGCACTGGGGAGCTCAGCTCAACTACAGCCCCAACGATTGCTGGGATCTTCAGGTCGGAATTCACAACGGCTGGGACGCGGTTGATCGCACGAACGATCGTGTTGGTCTGGTGGCCAAGGCGACTTACCACTTCTGCCGACCAGGTGCTTGGACCTCGTTTGGTGTCACCACCGGCGACGAAGCAAACAACCCCGGCGCGATCAACATTCCGAACTTGACCACGAACCGAACGCGATACAGCTGGATCGTGAATCTGCCGGTGGGCTGCAACTGGGAGTACGTTTTTCATCACTGGTATGGTCAGCAGGATGAAGGCGCCGCGCGTCTGTTCACTGCCGACTGGTACGGAGTCGATCAGTACCTGTACTACACCATCAACGATTGCTGGAAGGCCGGAGCACGCTTCGAGTGGTTCCGTGACGAAGATGGAACCCGCGTTGGTCTGAATCGCGCGACCAATCCGAACGACGTGCCGTTCGCCGGCGACTTCTTCTCGCTCACGTTTGGATTGAACTGGACGCCGACCTGCAACGTGACGATTCGTCCGGAAGTTCGCGTCGACTGGTACGATGGCAACGCCGCCACGCTGCCGTACGACGATGGTGCCGACGACCAGCAGGTGATGTTCGGCATCGACGGAATCTTCCTGTTCTAAGTCAGTTTCATTAGTCTAGTCGGAGCTGAAATTACGACAGCGACGAATGAGCTTTCTCCTCCGGGCGAGCCGAATTTCGGGGAGGAGAGATCTCACCTGTTCGCGAGAGAAAGTGATCGCACGTGTCGCGCCCATCATGTGGCGCGTGCGGTCACCGCTCCGAGCGGTCGCTTACTGACAATCACCGTCGCGCGTTGCGGTAGGATCCGAGGACGGCGACTGCGTGAATCTGGAAGTCGTTTGCAAAGAATTCGATAGCAATCGATCTACGACTCAAGCTTCTCGAGCAGCACTTCGGCTTTTTCTGCGGCCACCGTATCGGGATAATTGTCGAGAATATCCTCGAGTTTTGAGATGGCTCGTCGCCGTGCGTTGCGAGCGCCCCCGGCCAGCTTCTTGGCGGCATTAAAGGCCTCCATCGCTTCAATCTCGACTTTGAGATCCGGATCCTTCGAGAGCTTGTCGGAAGCCTTTTTGACCTTCTTGTCGAGAGGATACTTGTTGAAATCCTCCAACAGCTTGTCGTAGATCAAGAGCGCCGCGAATTTCCTGTCACGGGACTCGTGTCGCTCCGCTTTTTTGATTTGGTCGTTGATATGTTCAACGATCACTTCGTTGAGCCTCTTGGCGGCGCGCTGTTGATCTTTCTTGCGAGATTTGAGCGCTTTGGTAACGGCCGGGGCGGCCTCTTTGAAACGACCATACTCGACCTGATTCCAGGCCTTCTTGAGACTGCTTGGCAGGCCTTTAGGATTAGCCCGCCATTTGGCACCTCGCATGGCGCTGCCAGCGGCGGCTTCCAACTGATTGGCGCCATAGTAAAACACACCATCGCCATCGATATTTCGCACCGCCCAAGGTTGAGAACGACTGAGCGGTCGAATGTTGCAGTGGTGTTCGAATGATCGGTCGTCGTCGACGATCGTGGGCCAAGTGATCTTGTATTTCTGCAGCGACTGCTGGACGACGGGTCGTGGATTACCTGAGTTGACCGCGATAAACAGGATCGGCTTGCCTTTGAACTTCTTTGCGGTCTTTAGCCAGATAGGCCACTTGTTGGGAATGGTGTAACGGTTGTCCTCGTCGAAAAAGACAAACACGATTGCCTTGTTGCCGATCGATTGATTTGTGATGGGAGGCGAATTGAGCCACTTCGACGGTTCCGAGGGCATGACGAGCCCCTTTTGGCCGGCGCGTAGCGGCAGGCTGGTGTCGCGCACGATACGTTCGTCGTCGTCTTCATCATCGCTATCTTCAAATCGATCGCGATCGCCAGAGCCCGATCGGTCGGATCCACGTTCCCGATCACTCCCTTGGTCATCCTCACGTCCTTGATCGTTCGATTCTTCATCGCGATCTCGCCTATTGCGATTCGGCCTGCGCCGCCGGGGCGGGTCGACGTCCTCAAATCCACCTTTGCCGGTGTCTTTGTCAAGCAGCTGTTGAGCGACGTAGTCCTGGTCATCCTGACTCAGTTTGACCACCCGAATTCGATAACGCTTTCCGGTATCTTTGTTCTCCAATAGGACAACACCATCGCTGATACTCACAAAGGCCGCCTCGACGGTCTTGGAGCCGCTTGTCCAAGTGCGCATCTCCGCCGCGTTTGCGACCGATGCGAAGAAACATACGCTTGCCAGAATTAGCGATACCATCAGACGCATGGTAATTCCCCTGTGAGCTGCCCTAATGTGTGCCGTTGCCTTGATGTGACGATGCCCTGGATCGAGAAGACGAGATGACCTGCTCGGGCCGTAGTCGTATTATCAGCCCCTCTTTAGAGCGGGTCAATAGATTCTTGCCAAGAATTTGTCCGTCGGCCCGTTCGCATCGAAAATCAATTCGCGCGGACAGACACGTTCTTGGTTGGTGCTATCGCCGTTGATGCTTTCCGGCTAAGCCAGAATCTCTTCGACAACCTTGCCGTGGATGTCGGTCAGGCGGAAGTCTCGCCCCGCGTGGCGGTAGGTCAGCCGCTTGTGATCGAGCCCCATCAGGTGCAGGATCGTGGCCTGTAGATCGTGGACATGGACCCGATCCTCGACCGCCTGATAGCTGAAGTCGTCGGTCTTGCCGTGAACGACGCCTGCCTTCACCCCGCCGCCAGCTAAGATCACGTTAAAGGCGTGCGGGTTGTGGTTCCGTCCCTTGGCGATCCTGCCTTTCTCCAGGAGCTGCGAAGTCGGCAGCCGCCCGAACTCACCGCACATCACGATCAGCGTCTCGTCGAACAGGCCGAGCCGCTTGAGATCTTTGACCAGGGCCGAGAAACCCTGGTCGACCTGGCTGGCCACCGAGGCGAGCGAGTGCTCGAGCTCTTCGTGATTGTCGAACGGCTGACCAGGGTAGGTCCAAGCCTGCACAAATCGCACCCCGCGTTCGATCAGCCGCCGCGCGAGCAGCAACTGCTGGGCCGGCTTGTGGGTGCCGTACATCTCACGGATGTTCTTCGGTTCCTGCGAAATGTCGAAGGCGTCGGTCGCTTCGGTCTGCATACGGAACGCCATTTCGTACGAGGCGATGCGCGCTTCCAGTTCCGCGTCTCCGCGGCGTTGTTCCAAGTGACGCTTGTTGAGCTGTTGTAGTAGCTTGAATTGCCGCTGCTGTTCTTTACGGCTGAGCATCGGGTTGTTGACGTTGCTGATCAGCCGCTTGACGTTGTCGGTCTCGATCGTGTCGATGTACGTTCCTTGGTAGATCGGTGGCAAGAATCCCGATCGCCAACCGACGCTGCCAAACTCCGGCTGTTCACCGTCGCAGGGGCAAAGCACCACGTATCCAGGCAGATTCTGGTTTTCCGATCCCAGCCCGTAGGTGATCCAGGAACCCATCGAGGGGGTCGTCTCTTGGGTCGTCGAACCGCAGTGCATCAGCGTGCGGGCCATGCGGTGTTCGGGCGAGTCGGTGTGCATCGAGTTGATGACGCAGACCTCGTCGATCATCTCGCCGGTGCGGCGGAACATATCGCTGATGTAGAGTCCGTTGTCGCCGTACTGCTTGAACTTGAACGGCGACGCCAGGCCGGGGCCCGCTACGCCCTCTCGCTCATCGCTCACCCCCGGAATCGTCTTCTTGTGGTACTTGGCCAGCAGCGGTTTGTGATCGAAGGTGTCGACCTGCGAAAGCCCGCCGTTGAGGAAGATGTGAATCACATGCTTCGCTTTGGGGGCGAAGTGGGGTGGCTGCACGGCCATCGGATGCAGCGCTCGCGAATCGGCCGCGAGTGCACCTTCTTGGGCGAGTACGCTGGTGAGGCCCAACATGCCCATGCCAACACCACACTGTTGCAGCGCCTGTCGCCGGTTGATTCGCTCGTGATGCATGTCGTTCTCGTGCTTCCTGTTGGCGGTATGGCCGCTTGGTGGGGCGGCCGCCCGATTAGCGGCCCGGCCAACCACATTGTAATCCCTTAATCCACAAACATGAACTCGTTACTAATCAACAATACCTGGGCATATTGCTCCCACACATCGAGCGGCGTAATCCAATGCGGCACCGACTGCTCGAAATCGTCAACGCCTCGCCAGCTGCTGAGCCCGCGGAGGTTGCCGTTCTCGTCCCGCTCCGTCTTGAACACGAACGGAGGCATCGTGAAGTCGTCGTAAACATTCGACTCGCGCGGATGAACGATCATGTCGATGTGGTCGCCATCGCCCAGCTCGATGTCCTCGACACGAACCTCGACGGTGGCGCCGGCATTCACCTCGTAATGTTTCTTCAGTCCGTCACTGCTGGAGACGATGTAGACATCGAAGCCGTCGCCGATGCGGGCGTTGTTGCCTGGCTTGAGCTGTCCGCGGAACAGATAGAACCCGGCTCCGGTCGACGGTTTGAATCGTAGCACCGAGGCGTGTTCGCCATCGCGGCCAGGTCGTCCACCATCGCTCTTGAAGTAAGCGGTGTCGGCCGCCATCTGAGCGCTGTCGGGACCTTCCTGCCAGCGGTAACCGTTGAAGTGCGAAAGCGGTGTGAATGTCTTGAGCTGCTTCTCGTCGACATCGTAATGGCCAAAGCCGAACTGCCAGCTCTTTTGCTTTTCCGTTAGCGCCGCCGGCTGTGCAATATCGCCCACTTCTCCTTGAACGAACATCTGACCGACTGCCAATTCGTCGGCCGAAGGATCGCGACCATAGACCCAACGGTACAACTGCCGGACGCGACTCGCGGTGTCGCCGTCCGAATCGACATCGGCGTCGAGCCTGGCGACGAGCGCCCGAGCACGTTTCATCGTGAACCCGCTGTTCATCAAGTAGAGGGCCTGTTGCGGAACCGTGGAGCGATCTCGCTTGGCCAGGGTCGACTCCGGTACCGCGACGTCGAAGGTCGGTAGTGTCTGATCGATGCGGCGTCGGTTGATGTAGTAATAAACGCTGCGTCGCCGTGAGTTGATATCCTTAAACGGCAATCCGCCGACCGTGGTGTCGATCTCGTCGCTCACCGTTAGCATCGCGTCTCGCATTGGCTCGAATTCCAGCCGCCGCCGATTCATGCGCCACAGCAGGGCATTGAGCGGATCGACGTCGCGGCATTCGCTGCGGTCGTCGACCGTCTGTTGGTACGTGGCACTGGTCATGATCAGCCGGTGCAGCCGCTTCATCGACCAACCTTCGTTCATGAACCGCCGCGACAAATAGTCGAGCAGCTCGGGATGCGACGGCGGGCTGCCACGGGTGCCAAAGTCGCTCGGCGTGGTGACCAGCCCTTGGCCGAAGTGCCAGCCCCAGATGCGGTTCACGATTACCCGCGGAGTGAGCGGATTCGCGGGGTCGACAATCGCACGGGCCAGTTCCAGTCGTCCGCTGCCGTCGGTCATGGTCCGCTCACCGATCGACTTTTCAACTACTTTGAGGAAACGTCGGGGGGCAACGGCACCACGCCGGTTGTGATCGCCACGCAGATGAATGGCCACGTCGTGCGGATGCTCGCCCTCAGTCAGCACCATTGCCCGGGGAGGAGCAATGTCGATGTATTTGAGTACGACCTGCTCAATCGCGTCGTTGGCTTCGCGTGCCTCGCCGATTTCCTTACGGGTGAAGAGTCGTCGCGCGTCGGCGTCTGTCTTGATCAAGATTGGTGAATCATTGGTGAGCAGCAGTCGCAGCTCTTCGGCGGCCGGATCTTCAAAACCTTCATCGCCAGGGTCGACTTCTTGTAGTTTCTTCCAGCGGGCATGGACGTCCGCGACCACACCACCGATGGTGCGTGCGGCCTCGCTCATCGACTTCGGCGGGTTCGTAACGAGTGCCTTGTGCAGGAGCGGATTGATGTTGATCCCATGGTCTTCCTCGACTGCCTTGGCCGCGGCGTCGGCAAAGTTGTCGGGAGGCAGCTGGGCGAGGCGATGCCAAATGTCGAAGATCGGGTCACGAGCGCCACCAGCTGTAGGGAATCTGCGCTGTCGCTGCGCGAGCCAGCGCTTCCAACGCTTCACACCACTGTCGCTACCGTCGGGCGACTTTCGCAGTTCCTCGTCGCGCGCGACCGGCTTGGCGTCGGACTTGGCATCGTCAGCATGCTCTGGCATCTCGCGGGCCAGCGCTTCTAGGTACTCGCCCGCCCGAGTGCGAAGGTCGTCGTTCACCGCGTCACGCAATTCGGTCAGCTTTTTTTCTCGTGCGGCGACCTTCTCGGCGAATTCCGCCTGGAACTGTGCCAGTCGAGGGTCATCGCTCTCTTGTGCCGGCTTGAGCAGCGGCATCTCCGGCACGCCCGGCTCTTTCGAGCTGTCGAGCACACCATAGAGGGCGTAGTAATCCTGCATCGACAGCGGGTCGAACTTGTGGTCGTGGCATTTGGCACACAACATCGTCATGCCCAATAGGCCGCGACTAACCAGGTCGACCCGTTCGGCCATGATCTGATGCCGGCGATTGAAGAAGCGCCGACCGACGGTCGTGAACCCGAGCGCCGCCAGCTTCCACTGTTCGTCTTCCTCCAGGTCCAAGCGATCGGCCGCCAGCTGGTGCAACAAAAAATCGTCGAACGGCACATCTTCATTGAACGCCCGAACCACGTAGTCGCGATACGTCCACGCGAACGGATAGCGTGGGTCGTAGTCGTTCATGCGAACGAAACCCTTGGTGTCGCTGTAGCGAGCGATGTCGAGCCAGTGGCGACCCCAGCGCTGTCCGTACTCCGGCATGGCCAGCAGCCGGTCAATCAACTCCTCGTAGGCTTGCGGCGATTCGTCGGCGGCGAAAGCCTCGACCTCCTCGTACGAAGGAGGCAAACCAATCAGATCAAAATAGGCCCGGCGGATGAGCGTCCGTCGGCCGGCACGGGGTGAAGGTTCGAAACCGGCCGCTTCAAGTCGAGCCAGCACGAACTGGTCGATCGCATTCTTGGCCCACGTTCTATTGTTCGATGCCTTGTTGTTTGTTGCCGGCGGCTGAGGATCGCCGATCGGACGGAAGCCCCAGTGCTCGACATGAATCTCATCGAGTCGTTCGACCGGAGTCGCTTCGCCAGCGGGCGTCGTTTCGGCCGGCCAATGGGCACCGTCGTCGATCCAGCGAGCCAGCGCCAGTTGGGCGTCTTCCGGCAGCGGGTCGTCCTCAGGTGGCATCGCCAGATCTTCATCGACGTGACGAACTGCCTGGATCAACAAGCTCCGCTGGGCGTCGCCTGGCACGATGGCCGCACCACGCGTGCCACCTTTGAGCAGTCCGGCGTGGGAGTCGAGTCGCAATCCGTTCTCTTGAATGTCGGGCCCGTGGCAGTCGATGCAGTGCGTGACCAGCAGCGGTCGCACCTGGGCTTCGAAGAACTGGAGCTTCTCAGCCGAAGCTTGAGGCGGTTCTTCTGCATGAACGGCGAGCTTCGCGTACTCCGTGACGAGCCCCGCCGTCAGCGTGGCGAGGAGCATCAGCACGAATCGCCTCAGCCCAAATTGCCGCAGCGCCGTCCGATTCTCGATAGCATGCCGCGAATGACGGATTCGTAACGCGGCGGAACGGAAGGAGAACGGCATGTTGTTAGGCAGGCGGCGGAAAGTGGCGGCGGCTCTCGTGGCGAAGCACGGGTAGACCCCGTGGCATCTTTATTCTGCAAGCAGTGCAAACTTCACCAAGCCTTGAGTATACCGGCGGCAAATACCTCGGGTCAACGTTTGCTGAGCCAGTCGTCTCGTCGCTAAGTCTCAGCATGACTGGTGGTTACGATTCACGGGTGGGCCTTGTGCGAACCGCTTCTAGGGCGTCTGGGTGAGGGCTGTTATTGATTTTGCAGCCTACTGAGACAACCTGTTATTGGGGCGACAACCTGTTATTGGGGCAACATGCGAATGTGTTGCAGGTTGCGGCGAGCCGACATGTTGCCGGGGTTCAGCAGAATCGCTTGCTGAACGTGCTGTTTGGCAAGTGAAACGTCCCCGGCCGTAAGATGGGCGTAGCCGAGCAGGTTGTGCGTTTCCGAATTCTTCGGCTCGATCTCCACGGCTCGAGTTAGTGAGTCGATCGCTTTCTGAAGCATTTGCTTCTTCTTCTGTTCGTCTTTTGACTCGGACGCAAGTCTAGTCATCAACGCGGCCGAATGGCTTAGCAACCTAACGCTGTTCGGGAAATCACGCAGTCCGGCTTCGTATTGTTTCAACGCCTCGGCCGGTTTGCCCAACAGGAAAAGATGTTCCGCTATGTTGGAGTGGGCTCGAATGACATCGCGGAAGGCTCGCTGGTCCGACTCAGCGGTGTCTTCGCTGGTTCGGGAAAATGCTTCCAGGCCGTCGCGGTAATGCCCGATGGCATCTTTCGGTCGCTTTTGCCATTCCGCGATCTTGGCCAGTAACTGGTGAGCACGAAACACATTCGGTTCGCTTGCCAGAAGCGTCTCGCAGACTTTCCGTGAGGCGTCATACCGGCCTTCTCCCAATAGCCCTTCGGCACGCATGAGGGCCCGATACTGCTTGATGAAGTCTTTCGGATCGCGCGTCTCTTCATCGAACTCGATCGCTTCGTTGACGCCGCCCCCGATGTAGCCGAGCGACTCCATGCGAGCACGGTCCGCTTCGTCAAAGTCGCTCGCCTGATCCGTTGATGTTTCAACGAAGGCGGGGATCGGCTCGTGCACCAAATCCATCAGTCGGGTGTGCAATCCGCTGGCCACGGCGGCATGATCGTCGATGACGTTATTAAGTTGACCCGGATCGGCGCGGAGGTCGTACAGTTCCGGTCGGGCGGTGTGGATATATTGCCAGCGGTTGTCGGTCACGCTGCGCAAGGGAGCGCATTCGAAGATCGTGGGTACCAAGGACTCCGAGTAGGCGATTCGATCTTGTTCTTCTGGAGCGCCCCCGGACAAGTAAGGGTTGAGATCCGTTCCTTGGACTTGCTCCGGTATCTCAACGCCGAGTGCCGTGAGGATCGTGGGAACGATGTCGACGACGCTGACCGTGTCCTTCACCCGCCTGCCACCGGAGTTGCCAGGAACACGCATCACCAGCGGCACATGCTGCACACTCTGGTAGATGAAGTAGCTGTGCGTTTCTTCGTCGTGTTCGTCCAGGCTTTCTCCATGATCGGAGGTGACGACAATCATCGTCGAATCGTAGAGACCGAGCGCTTGTAAGCGAGCAACGAGTTCACCGATCTGGTCATCGGTAAAGGCGATTTCGGCCGCGTAAGGGTTGCCTGGAAATCGCTCGGCAAAGTCGGCGGGTGGAGTATAGGAAGCGTGGGGGTCGAAGTAGTGGATGAACATCAAGAATGGCGACGCGTGATGCATTTCGAGCCAGGCAATAGCTGCCGCCGTGGTTTCCGAAGCAGTCCGTTCTAGCCGTTCCGCTTCGCGACCAGTTTCACGCTCGCCAAATTGCTCGTCGTAGACGTCGAAACCTTGATTGAGACCAAACCCTGCCGCCAGCGGAAATGCCGAAACGAAGGCCGACGTTTGCAGGCCCAGCTCTTTCACCATCTCGGCGATGGTCACTCGCGACGGGTGCAAGTTGTAATCGTGATTGTCACGGACACCGTGGGACGTCGGGTAAGTTCCGGTCAAAATCGAACTGTGCGACGGCAGCGTGATCGGGTTGGTGGTGACGGCCCGCTCGAACAATGTTCCCTCGCTGGCCAGCACATCGATGTTGGGCGTTGTCTTCTTATCGAATCCGTAGCAGCTGAGATGGTCGGCCCGACAGGTGTCGATACTGATCAGGATTACGTTCTTGACCTGGCCGGAAGCGGCGGAGTCGGTCACGGTGATGCGAGCCTTCGTTTCATAGGTCCTGTCGCAGCTCAAGATCGTGGGGAGACAGAGCAGCGCGACGATCGCTAGTGTCGCTCGGGATCGAAGGACAAGAAAGAAGCTGGGCATAACTCGATACGGGGCTAATTGGCAGAGCATCCTGGGCGGAAGAGGGCCTGCTATATCTTAGCTCGCCGGCGGCGCCAGGTGCCAGCGGTTGGGCTGGCTGAAAGGGCCTATTGGCCTCTGATGAAGCACCATCTTGGCACCAAAAAGTTTGTTTGTTTTGAACCCGGCAGGTGTGGTAGGGTCGGGGTATTGTTGCATATCGTCGGATCTCGCCTGCTGTGCCTCACTCGCATTTAACCCGAAGCGTCAGCGAGGGACAGGACGGAACCGGCTTCCATTCTCGTACGAGCCAGGAGCAGCCCCTTAATAGTCACTATTGATTGGGTGGAAACCCGTTTGGTTGTGTCCCTCGCTGACGCTTCGAGTTAGTTTCTGTAAGGTGCGTCCGTTCTTTGACAACTTGGTTAGATAGGCTTGAGGGTTGGGGGTGCCACTGGCTCCGCCAGTGCGGAACGCCGGGGTCTGGTCTCGTCGTTCTCAACCGACGAGCCACTTGCCGGTCACGTGAATAGAACGATCGATACCTGACCCCATTGCCCTGGATCGCGGACACGGGGTCAGGTCTGTTGTTTCTAGCCTGGGTGCCATGCTCACCGCTGGTGAGCCCGTCCGGGAATAGGACGCTTGATTTACCGACAATTTTCAGAACCCGACGCACGAGAGGCGATCATCTGGTAAACGCTTGATAGGCGTTTGCGCTGCCGTTTGGCCGAAGGCCTTTTCCACCGTAGCCTGGGGCATCGCCCCAGGTATTGAAGCCACTGTTGACTCGTCGTCGTGTGGCCAACGGCCAAAGTCACCGAATCTTCCGGCCGAGGTGAATATGGCTTTCAGCCAAAGCGGTTTCCTGGGGCTGAGTAACCTAGGCCATCGCTTCGCTCGACCTAGGCTATGATGCGTTTGGCCTTCGGCCAAAAACGGGTGCGCTGAATTCCCGGATACCTTCACCGCTGGTGAGCATGCTTCCGTCAAATTGCATTCACATGCCCACGCGAGCGTGGACATGGCACCCGACTAGGAAGCTCGCTCTGCGCGATAACTTGCCGCGCGACTATGGCGACTTTTTTGGCATCACGTGCATAACGCCGCAAGGAACGCTAAGAGCAATGGCCGAATAGAGTTGCGGTCAGAATGGCCAAAAACGGCCTTTGCCCTAACTCACGAGTGCGCAGCACGTTGGAGTTTTTTGGCCCCAACCCCGTTTTCGCGCATACGGCAAAAAAAGTCGCCGCTCACCGAGAGGCATTTGCGTCGTGAGTGAACTGGCTCGCCTCTACGCCGCTCGCGCAGCGACTTGAGATTGGCTCTCCAGCGTTGGCATCTTCAAGATCATCCGTTCCGGCTTGCTGACCACCGTCTGGATCTCGATGCAGAGCGAAGGCACGGTACGACCGACGGCGCGAGCGAGTTGCCACCACCATCGGCAATACTCTAGCGGTCGCAGAATGCCGCCGGAGACGATGCGGAAGCCACGTGATAATTCGATTTCAGCTTCTGGTACGGTGTTGCGGATAAGCCGCTCGAAGGAGAACTTCGACCAGGCCTGCACGTGGCCGCGAATCTTCTTGACGCCGAATAGGCGGTCGGTCTTGGGGACCACGTGACGACGCACAGCGTCGAGTCCTGGCGGGAAGATCGGCACTCCGATCACCAGCCGGCCACCTGGCTTCAGTACGCGATACATGTCGGCGATGGCGACGTCCGGATGGTGCAGGTGTTCGAGCACCTGTTCGCAGACGACGACGTCATAGCGATCCGATTCGAGCTCGGTGAGACCCTCTTCCAGGTTGATGTGGTGCAGGGTCCAGTCTTCGGACTTGTAGACGAAATCCTTGCCGTTGGGAAAGATGTCGACGCCGTGGTAGTTGATCTGCTCGCTGCCAGCGTGAATCTCGGTGTACTTCCGTAGGGCCCCGTCCCAGCTGCCGACATCGAGCACGTCCGCCTTTCGTCCAGTCTCTTCGTAGGTCTCTTGAGCCCAGCGAGCACAGTCCATGCCGAGTTCGTAGTAACGGGCCTGACGCAAGCGGCACGGGGCGTACCCTTCTTCCACACCAAAGGCCTTGGAACCCTTTTGCTGATTGACGGACATGAACGATCCTCCGGACAGGAATGGCTCGAAGCGAGCGGTTTGAATATTAGTCGGCCGAATGCGAGATCGATCGCGGCGAATGTAGGACTAGTTGCCTTTCTCCATCGGCTTATTGGCCCGCCAAATGAAGGGGGAATCGCGCGGAGACGAAGATAAATCGGCCTCTCCTATCCGTTGCTGCTAGCGCTACAGTCACCACTAGCAGTGGCTGAGTAAAGCGGAGAAGACAGGTGCCGCGCAACCTCTGGCCGAGCACTCACTATAATGTGCGTTGATCTGAACGCTTGCAAAAGTCGAACTCGATCCATCACAAGAAGGTAGCAGCATGCAACACGTTATTCGTTATTTCAGTTGGGCGATGCTAGCGCTGTTGGCCGCGACTTGTTTCCATTCCGCGGCGGCCGAGGAGACAGTGGCGGCCGATGCGGTCTACCAAGAAGACCTCGTCTACGGTCGTGCGTGGGGGGCTGGCCTGCTGGCGGATGTTGCATATCCCAAAGCAAACGACGCGGGACCGGAATCAAAGCAGCGGCTGCCGGCGATCATCTCCGTGCATGGCGGTCGTTGGATGGGGGGACACAAACAAGATGCATCGGCCATCGACGTGACGCAGTGGGCCGAATTGGGCTTCTTTGCCATGTCGATTGACTATCGACTGGTCAGTTGCTCGCCCGTACCGGCCTGTTACCAGGATCTGCAATGTGCGATTCGCTTCGTGCATGCGAATGCCGAGCGATACAACATCGATACGAGCCGGATCTTCTTGATCGGCCAGTCGGCTGGCGGCCATATGGTATCTCTGGCGGCCACGCTGGGCGATGGACCATTTCCACGTACCGGTGGCTGGAAGAAGGCTTCCAATGATTTTCGTGCGGCGATAAGTGTGGCGGCGAACTACGAGCTGACGACGCTCAGCTGGGGTAATATATGGACTCCAGCCAAGGGTGACGCGATCGAGGCGCGTCGTCTGGCGTCGCCGGTGAACCACGTTGCGAAGGACATGAAGCCGCTGCTGGTGATCCATGCCGACAACGACGAATCGGTGCCGATCGACAACGCCCTTGGCATGATCGAGGCGCTCAAGAAGGCCGACGCCCCGTACGTCTTTCACCGCTATCCCAAAGCGGGACACATGGGAATCACGGATGAGGTAATCAAGCGGTCGCTCGAGTTCATCAAGGAACAATCGGCCGCGACTGAATGACAAATTGTGTGTTAGCTGCCGTCTCTCTTAGAAAGAATCGCGACCATGATGAACCAAGCCCTGCGCGTACGATCAATCACCTATGTTCTCTTGTTGCTGGCCATCGCCTCGCCGGCCGCGGCCGCGGACAATGACCCGCCGAAGCCGAATATTCTCATCATCTTTACCGACGACCAGGGCTATGCCGATCTCGGCTGCACCGGTTCCAAGACCAACAAGACGCCTCGCATGGATCGCTTGGCCAAAGAGGGGACGCGGTTTACGAGCTTCTATGCTCAAGCGGTCTGTGGCCCATCGCGGTCGGCACTGCTGACGGGTCGCTATCCCTTCCGCAGCGGTGGTTGGGTCATGCCGAATAGCGAGATCACCTGGGCCGAATTGATTCGCAATGCTGGCTATCAGACCGCCTGCATCGGCAAATGGGATGTCTCGGGTCGAAAACCAGTTCTCGATCAGATGCCGCTGGCCCAGGGTTTCGACTACTATTTCGGTCCGCTCGGTGCCAACGACAGTGGTAAGGTCACGTTCCACGAGAACAACGACCCCGCTGGCGAAACCGATGACATGGGCAGCCTGCTACGGCTCTACACCGACAAGGCGATCGATTACCTGCGGGTTCGCCGAGACAAGGAGAAGCCGTTTGTGCTTTACCTGGCCCACACGATGATGCATACGATCATCGACGCATCACCGCGATTCCGAGGTAAGTCGGCCGGCAGTCTCTATGGCGACGTGGTCGAAGAGTTCGACTACGAAACGGGCCGGTTGTTGGACGTGCTCGATGAATTGGGGCTGGCCGAGGACACGCTCGTCATTTACACCAGTGACAATGGGCCTTGGAATCAGCCTGCCTATACGCGGCACAAGAAGGGACATCCCGAGGGCTCCATCTTTTGGGGCGATGCCGGGCCACTGCGTAACGGAAAAGGTTCCCCCTACGAGGCAGGCTATCGAGTGCCGTGCATCGTTCGTTGGCCAGGCAAGGTGCCTGCTGGAAGGGTTTCTGGCGCGATCTTTTCAACGCTCGACTTCCTACCAACGTTCGCCCGCCTAACGGGCTTTGACGTGCCCACCGATCGAACGATCGACGGTGTTGATCAGACCGACCTAATCTTGGGCAAGAGTGATACTGGACGGCGCGAGAACTTTCTCTACAAGAACAACGCGGTTCGCTCGGGGAAATGGAAGTATCTGCGGGCCAAGCATGACGTCCACGATTTCGCTCAGGACAAAGAGCGGGAGCAAGTTGAGGAGTTGTACGATCTTGAGGCCGATATCGGTGAGCGGAACAATCTGGCCGCCAAGTATCCAGAAAAGGTAGCCGAATTAAAGGCGTTGATGGACAAGATCCGTCAGGCAGGGCCTTAGGTGTTGTCGACTTTTGAGCCGTCTTCACGAAAAAAGCCCGTCGACCAAACTTGGCCAAACGGGCTTTTGAGAAGGGTGGCTGAGGGGATTCGAACCCCCGACCCCTGGAATCACAATCCAGTGCTCTAACCAACTGAGCTACAACCACCGTAGGTCAGCCGCTTGGTCCACTTCGCCAGCGGCTCAGATAGCCGAGGACGCGGACGAGCAGCGTAATTGAACAACTATAATCCTCGGCATAAAGAGGGTCAACGCCGCACAAAACTAGGCAAAACTTCGTTACTCGTTGCCCGCTGCGTCGTCAGAGTCGGCACTCGCGGCCGCCGCTCCCAGCAGAAACTGGCGATACTCCTGATCCAGCTCCTGGCTCGAACGCTCGGTAAGCCGGGTGAGTGTGTCGAAGCGTGCTCGATTGGCGTAAATGGCCCGCAGGTAGTCGACCAGGGCTCCGCGGTAGTGTCCGGCGTCGTAGTGCATCAAGAAAGCCGCCTGACCGGCCGCCTGAGTATAGATCGTGGCCGCCTGAGGGTGCCGTTGCAGCAGTGGTCCACCGAGCCGCAGCAGCTCAGCGAACGGAACGTAGAAGCGATCCTCCAATAGGCGGATACGTGCCCCCGGAAGACGCGCCACGTTGTAGCCGCCCACGGTGTCGTAGCCCGTTGGTTCGTCGGTATCGGAGCGGTTTCCGCTGCGGAGCGACTCCATATAGCAGGCGATGCCCTCGACGATCCACACATTGGCCTTCTGGGCGACCTTTCTCTTGGCAGACGAGGTTTCCTGGAAAAGCTGATGAGTCGCCTCGTGGAGCACCGTGCCGGGGTCCTGGTCCTCGCCAGCGAAGAAGTAGGCGGTTCGGTCGCTCGTCTTATAGATGCCGATACTGCGTTCGATACCGGGCTGCCGCTTGACGAGGTGCTTGATGTACTCGTCGCGGTTGCGGAAATAGACCACCTTATGGCGTTTGCTGGGGCGACTGTTGGGTTTCCCGGCCCGAACCATCTTCTTCAGCTCAGCAGGCGTCGTATGGTAGGCCGCGAATAGTTGACGCCAGGCACGATGCAGCTGCTCGAGCCGCTTGGCGAGCGCGACGCCTTCGTCCAGGCTGTGATTGGTGACGACCTCGAAGTGCTCTGTCTCGACTCGCCAACCACGTTTGATGTTGCTGCGAATCTCCGCCTCTCGTGCTACCGAAATCCAGCGGCCGCGGTAGTAGCGTTCCCCGGCCTCGTAACGGGCGACGTGTTTCTCGGGTAGCCAGCCGAAGCGATCGTGCCAGACTTCGCCTGCTTCTAAACGCTTAATTGCCGCTGGCCGGTACCAGTGGTCGTCTCGCCGCTCGTAGCCGAGGATCGCTCGAGCCTTGGCGTGATTCGGATCTTGGCGAAGCGTGGCGTAGAGCAGCTCGTGGGCAGTCTGAACGTCTTCCTCGTCCGCTGCCTGTTCGGCAATCTCAAATAGACGATTGGCCTGTTGCTCTCGCAAACGGACGAAACGCGCGAGCAGGGTGGCCTGTTCCTTGTCAGTCTCGTTGTCGATTGAACTGGCGGTCGACTCATTGGCTGCGGCCGGAATGACGAGGATCAGGTGTTTGTCGATGAAACGGGGTAGCCGCCAATCGCGGAATTGTTGGGCTAGCGCGTTATGACCTGCCGCGGCTGCTGACTCAGCCAGGGATTCCAGGTCCTCCGCGAATCCCTGTTGGGCCTGCTCCCGCCGTTCGGCCACCGGCACATCGTTCTTGGCAAACGCATCCGCCTGGTAGCAGAAGTACAGACCGATGCCGAGGAGCGTCATTAGGGTCAACCGCGGCGCACGCGGCCGCCTGCTGCCGGGGGGCAGTAAGCGACACGGCAACGGCTGGCCAGCGGGGTCAAGCAACTTCCAATCTCCTCAAAATTCCAGTCCTTCCAGTGTACCTCGCTGGCGAGAATTAGCCGCCTTGGGCCCCTCTTTCCCCGGCGAATGGTCCGGTTGTAACGGCTACGGGCCGAGATGCCGCCCCCGGTGACGCGGGCTGACTCTGGTCGTTGGTCCTACGAAAAAACCCTCCGCCCGGTGACCGGCGGAGGGTTGTTCATGGCATTTCTCGAATGATCTTGCCGAAAGTGACCGGCAGATCGGTCGCATGACTAGTCGGCGAAGGCCGCGTCGAAGGCGACGTTGCTCGGCTGGAAGTCGAGGTTCTGCACGAACTCGCACGCCTCGCGAGCACCGTGGTCGCGATCCATACGGCAATCTTCCCATTCGACCGACAGTGGACCGGTATAGTTGATGTCGTTGAGGGCGCGAATGATCTCTTCAAAGTTCACGCCACCACGGCCCGGCGAGCGGAAGTCCCAGCCACGGCGGGCATCGCCAAAGTTGAGATGGCTGGCCAGGATGCCGGAGCGACCATCGAGCGTGACAATGGCGTCCTTGATGTGCACATGGTATATGCGATCCGGGAAGGCACGGATGAACTCGACCGGATCGACGCCCTGCCAGATGAGATGCGAAGGATCGAAGTTGAAGCCAAACTCCTCGCGGTGATCGATCGCTTCCAATGCACGCTGGGCGGTATGGATGTCGAAGGCGATTTCGGTCGGGTGGACTTCGAGGGCGTAACGGACGCCGCATTCACCAAACACGTCGAGGATCGGATTCCAGCGATCGGCAAACTGCTGGAAGCCTGCTTCGATCATCGATTCTGGAACCGGTGGGAACGAATAGAGCATCGGCCAGATGCTGGAGCCGGTGAAGCCATTGACCACGCCGACGCCAAACTGCTTGGCCGCGCGGGCGGTATTCTTAACATCCTCAGCGGCTCGTTCATTGACGCCAGCCGGGTTGCCGTCGCCCCAGATGTATTCGGGGAGGATCGATTTGTGACGTTCGTCGACAACGTCGCAGACCGCTTGGCCGACCAGGTGAGTGCTGATGGCGAAGCACTGCAGGTCGTGGCGATCCAAGAGTTCGCGCTTCGCGGCACAGTAGTCGGCATCGGCCTTGTCGACTTCAAAGTGGTCGCCCCAGCAAGCCAGTTCCAAACCTTGGTAGCCAAAATCGCTGGCCTTGCTGGCGAGTTCTTCCAGCGACAGATCGGCCCACTGGCCGGTGAATAGCGTGACAGGTCGCGCCATGATTCGATCTCCTTTGCCTGGGAGTCAGAGAATATGCGGTAGCCGCAGAGGGAAAGAGGTTTACTTGAATGCCCGCCATTTTGACAGATTTCGCCCTCGATTCAACTGCGTGCGAATCCCACGATTGGGGCCGCACGGTCGTTTCTTACAGCATGGCTCGACCGCCTTGACGGAAGACTCTCTCGGCGCGTGAAACTGTCGGGATTAAGCGGGTCGTAAGGGTGGCTGCCAAAGTGGGTGCTATAATTCCAGAGCAGCCGTGCGAGGCAAGTGAATCGCTTACGCGGCGGTATTTTAGGGAACCGACAGCCCATTGGGCAGCGAACAGCGGAGAGCGGCGAAGATGGCCTATCGAACAATCCTCGGCCTTTTGATCCTATGGATCGCCAGCACGTTCATCGGTGCGGCGGATGCTGCCGAGCCTCGCGTCGAAATCGACCTGGTGATGGGTGAGCGGGTTTCGCCGGCGTTGCCGCAGGAATGGATGCGGATTCTCAGCGAGCTTGGCTTCGCCAACCCTCAGATTCGCAACGCGCGTTCGGATGACCAGATCGGCGTTACTCGCGTCGAGGGTGCGGCGCGAATCAAATACAAGATCGTTGGCCAACTCAAGAACGACGGTCGCATTCAACTGACCGATCGCGATATCTTCGCTCGCAGGGATCGTCGCGAACTGCGAGCCTGGCTCGACGAGCTGAAAAAGCATGGTCCCCAGGGAACGCCGGAGACGGGACCGTTTGGGCTTACTGCGGACCAATTGCGCACGGTCAAGAAGGATCTCGCTCGCGAGGTACAGAGATCAACCAAGGGAGAAGCGGCATCCGACACGGTTCGTCGTCTGGCGACCAGTTTGAATCATCCCGTACGGTTTAGCACCTCCGCCAAGAAGAAACTAAAATTGGCCGATCCGATTGGCGATGAGTTGCAAGGTTTCTCGACCGGCACCGCGTTGGCGGCAATTCTGCGCTCGGCGGGGCTCAGCCTGCGACCCGAGGTGGAAAGTGGCAGGTATCGGTACGTCGTGAAGCGAGCGATTGGAAACGAATCAGAGGCTTGGCCCGTTGGCTGGCCCTACAAGAAGAAAGCGACCAGTGCCTTTCCGAGGCTGCTCAAGCTCGAGCGGATGCAGGATGTGAAAGTCCCTCTCGGGCTTGCCATGGAAGAATTGGCGGGCCGCGTTGAGGCGGCGGTCCTGTGGGATCATGCGGAACTGAGAAACGCGAATGTTGATCTCGCCGCGACCGAAGTGACCATGCGGGAAGGAAAACGTCATTTGGCCGCTACGCTCAAACGACTGCTGGGGCAGATCGATTTCCGCTACCAGGTTCGCGTCGACGATGCCGGGCGAACATTCCTGTGGATTCGTCCAAGCAATAGCCGATGAGCGAAGCGCGCGACGAAGTGCCCTGAATCGTCGTTGTTGAAAGAGGTAGCAGATCGCCGCCAGCTACCATTCTAAGAGAACCGTGCCCCAGGCCAGTCCGGCACCGAAGCCGGTGAGCATGATTCGATCGCCCGTCTTGATGCGGTCATTGCGAACCGATTCGTCGAGCAAGATGGGGATGCTTGCTGCCGAGGTATTGCCGAAGCGATCGAGATTCACGGGAACACGATCTTTGGAAATACCGAGGTTGCTGGCCGCCGCGTCGAGAATTCGCACGTTCGCCTGATGCATGAAGAACATGTCGATGTCGTCGAGCGTCAGATTAGCGTGGTCGAGAACCTCACGTGTGGTGTCCTCGATCAGGCGAATGGCCCATTTGAATACCGGACGACCATTCATCTGTAGGTAGTGCAGGTTGTCTTGAAGCCCTTCACAGGAGTGCGGGATCCGCGAACCGCCCATCTTCTTGCAGAGCAGTTGTTCGCCGGAACCGTCAGCACCGATGGTGAAAGTAACCGATTTCTCGGCGGCTCCTTCCGAGCTCAACAGCACTGCGCCGGCACCGTCGCCGAACAAGGGATAGGTCTTCTTGTCGGCCGGATTGGCCGCACGCGTGTTCGTGTCGGCTCCCACGATCAGCGCCATTTTGCTCGCGCCTGTGGCGACGAACTGCATGCCGGTGATCATGCTGTAGATGAATCCAGCACAGCCGGCTTGAAGGTCGAAGGCTGGCCCCGTAATGCCGAGTCGATCTTGAATTAGGCAGGCCGACGCCGGAAGCGCCAGGTCGGGGGTGAAGGTGCCGAGAATAACCAGGTCGATGTCCGCGCCCGTTACGCCCGCTTGTTCCATGGCCCGCTTGGCGGCGGCCACAGCCATATCGCTTGTGGATATTTCCGGAGGGGCTTTGCGTCGTTCACGAATCCCGGTTCGCTGGATGATCCAGTCGGCATCAAATCCGAGGGCCGCCAAATCCTCGTTGCGGACCACCTCATCGGGCAAGTACGAGCCGGTCGCCGCGATCTGGACCCCCGTAATGGTACGGATGGGAGATCGGCGCGAATGAATGACCATTTCGTGCATTTCGATTTCCCTGGAGCTAGACATGCGAACGCTTGGAACTTAGGTACTTGTTAATTATCTGGCAAGGTCAGCCTGCTGTCTTTGTTGGCAGCCATGCGAGGGAGTCGGGTCACCAGACCGCCCCTGATATCGGTGCTACTATGCGTACAGGCTAATACTTAGTAGATATTAGTGCAAAAGATAGTCGAAAAGGCGAGATACCGCGACTGTCGAATCGCCCCCAGAAAAGTCGAAAATAGAAAAAAGAAGCCGATTTTTGCCTCTCAGACTGTAGAGACGCCCGGGATCGGGGCCTTCAAGGGAACGGGGCCTTGGCAAAGGACAACTGTGCCGTGCGGTCGAGTGATCTTGGCCAGGCCACGTGACGTCCGGCATGAATGACCAGTTCACACAGCGGCGGCGGAACTAGAGCAAAAGCGTGGCGGCGGAAGAGGAACCACCTGGAAATATGTGTCTACTCGCGATTCAAGTCCAAGTCTGCAATGCGACGCCTATCATGGTCGCCGCGAATCGGGAGGAAAGCTACGGTCGGTCCAGCACTCCGCCCATCTTCCACGATGAGACCCCTCGGCTGGTCTGTGGAACTGACGAACGCGCAGGTGGCACCTGGCTCGGCGTGAATCAGTATGGATTGGTCGTTGCGGTTACCAATCGACCCTTAGCGACGCCGCCCGAGGAGCCACAATCTCGCGGTCAGCTTTGTCGGCAGCTGTTGCAATGTACGAGCGCCAGCGCGGCATCCCACCGCGCCGAAACACAGATCCTGCGCGAACTATATGACGGCGTTAACGTGCTCTGTGCCGATGCGCATTCGGCGTATGTCGTTCACGGTGGAGACAACGTTGAGGTAATCGAATTGGAGCCAGGGTTGCATCTGATTGCCGCGGGCGACTTGAACGACGAGAATGACGAGCGGCTAAACTTGGCTCGCGAACTGTTCGCGGAACACGAGATCGGCACCGCCGACGGTTTTCTACAGGCGGCCACGAAAGTCATGGCCTATTCTTCGGATGACGCTGATTCCCCCAGTATCGTGCTGCACGGGGAAGACCGAGGCACGGTATCCTCGACGCTCATTACGCTGGCCAACTTTCGCAACCGGTCGACCTACTACTTCGCACAAGGTTCGCCCGATCGCCAGCCGTATCGTGATTGCTCCGCCCACCTGCACAAAGTGTTGGGGATTTAGAGAGCCGCGCGCGGTGACTAGGCCGCCGACTTCTTCCGTTTCTTCCGAAACGCTGGTTGATAGAGCAGGGCGTTTCCTTCTTTGCCGACTTGTTTTGCGGTGCCGGTTTCACGTAGACAGTAGGCGATCTTCTGCGCGACCCAACGTTCCACGCCGAGACCTTTGGCAAGATGGCCCGTGTGAAAAGGCCTTGGCAATCGCTTCGGCATCATTGCCCACAGGTCGGCTCGCGTTTGTAGCCGGAGAGTCTCGCAAATCTTCGTGAGCTGCTGGTCTTCCACCACAAAGTCGTTTTCGCGATGACGGCGGCGTCGGCCGTGGCCCGGGTATCGCCATTCTTCGATTTCGACGAGCACGATTTCCATGGTCAGGTTTTTGTGGGGGAAGACGTTTCGGAAATAGACCAGGTCGTCAAACAGATCGAACATCGAACCCCGCTTGGGGCTGTAACGCCGGTCGACTACGTCGCCACTTTTTTCGTTTAGTTTGATCAGACGCTTCCGATGAATCAGCGGTTTTACGAGCAGCACCTGGTGGTTCGCCACGAGGGTACGAATCTTGTCGCGAATGGCACCCAGCGAGCCATGTTGGATCTCGATCAGCAGGTCGTCCACCACCGCGTCGATACGATACTTGCCGAGAGGGACCTCAACCTGTGCATCGGGTCCTGCGTAGCGCTCTTTTAGCTCTCGGTGTAGTGAAGTTTCCATGTGTCGGTTCTTTCTCGGTGGCGTTCCCCTGGGCCGAAATCCAGCGAGCGGAGAAGGCCGTGCAGGCGCTCAGAGTGCGTACCAAGAAGTTATCGACCGCGCAGGCGTTCTTTCTGTAGGCAGTCGCCTAAGATCGCCCATGGCCTCAGAAATGCGGCAAAAGATGGTGCATGGGGTCGCCTACCGCACGGCGTGCCGGTTTTTGCGCCACGTGTTCCTCTTATCGAATAATCGTGACCGTGGAGCCTTGCGAGAGAATGTCGAACAGATCGTCCGCATCGCGCGGCGACACCACGACGTTGGCCGGAGAGGCAGCAGCGGTAGCCGTTGGGTTCGTCTTTCCAACAATGCCCGATGGCGATGCCGTGGTTGTTTGACCTTCGAGTCCAATCCAAGCGTGGTTGTCATGCTGCGAGTGGTTGCGAGTTCTGCTGACAACGGTCATTTGGCCGGCAGGCAATTGCGGACCGATTTGGATCTGAAACCGACCGGCATAACGACTCCGCACGAACAGAGTCAGTTCGTTCTTCTTGGCATTGACGACTGCGCTGAACGGACCGCGGATCACCTTCAGCTTGTCGTTCGGCTTAAGGGCGGCCGGATCACTAATGCCATTGATCTTGGCGAGCAGGCCAGCGGTTACGTTGTAGCTGCTGGCGATGTCTTCCAGACGTTCGCCCGGCTTCACGATGTGTGCCGGTTCCATCAAGTGTTCGCGGGAGTAGATCACCGTGCCGGCAATTTGATCCAGAGCCGTTAAGAGTTCGGATCGCTCTGCCGCCGAGAGTTGTTCGTCGCCGTGCATGATCGACAGCGGCAACAGCGCGTCTTCAGGGTGGCCGGCGGTGATATGCTTCTGCATCTCCTTCATGGTCGCCCGAAAGGGAGTCATCGCCTCAGCTGTTTTTTCACTGTCTAGTTTGCTTAGACTGTCGACAGTCGGAGACTTGGTTTCGCTCTTGGGCACAGCGGCCGAAGCCGATGGGGTGTGATAGGCCGAAGGAGTCTTGGGGTTAGCGACTGTCTTGTTGGAGGTCGCCGGGGAATAGGCGGAAGGGGATTCGTTCGACACAGACGCCTGGGCGGGGTGAGCGGCCTTCGCATCCGCTGTGGGGGCTGTCGACTTGGCGGCTGGCGGCGCATAGGCCGATGGTTTGATCTCTTGACGATAGCCGGCCTGGGCTGCCGACTTGGAGGGCGTGGTTGACGTTGCCACGGACGTAGCAGAAGAGTTAGGAGTTGCCAGAGGGGCCTGCGGAGGTTCCAGCGGCATCGGAGCGCTGTCCTCTTTCCACAATCCACCACCTTGTGTGGGATCGGAACCGTCGCCGGGAGCCAGGGAGATATTGAGCTGACCGCCTAAGCCGAGGTACACGGCATAGCCGATAACACCCAGTACGGCGAGTACTACGAGCGACTTGAGTGTATTCACGATCGTCCTCCTTGACGAAGCGGGATCAGCGGGGTTTCTTGGTAGACGGTTCGCCGTGGTTTACGATGCCGTCAAACTGTTTGAATTACCCTGACACGGTCCGATATGTATAACTCTGAGTGGTCCGACGATCTCGACGACGACGAGTACCCCGACGAATGGGAGTCGGATGACGACGACGTAGTCGATCTGGTCGAATGTCCGCACTGCAGAGCTGAGATCTATGAAGAAGCTCAGCAATGTCCGGTTTGCGAACAGTATGTTTCTGATGCTAGGACGACGCGGCTCAGTCCTTTCTGGACCGCGACGGCCGTTATCGTTCTGGTTTGGATCGCTTACTACCTGGTGCGCAACTTCGTCGCGCCATTCTGAGGCGAGACCGCTTCTTCACCAGGGGCAGAATCATAAAAAAAGAGGCAGCCTTAGGCTACCTCAAGGTGGATCGATATAGCGATCAAGTGCCAGCGGTGCTATCACCGGTGAAAGCCCGCGGAGATTGGCTGCTGGCGAAAGAAAGACCCCTAGTGGGGTTTCCTTTAAGCTTCCTTGTTGTCAGCGTCGTCGTCGAACGTTGGGATTTGATCTTCGACGCGGCCGGCTTCCGGCTCCTTGGTGTCCACGTTGGCGGGATCCTGCGGCGGAGTCTTCTCCGTCGCGTCGACCTTCACCGAATCGCGGGGCAGCGGTTCCTTGTTGCGGAACGTCTTCTGAGGAGCGTCATCGGTGGCGGCTTCTGGTTCGGCCGGTGTGGTGACCGTGCTTTCGACGGTGCTCTGCGGAACGACGAGGTCGGCACCCGTGCAGGGGTCGATGGGAACACGCATCACGACGGTACGCGGCACGATTCGCTCGTACGTGACGGGAACCTTTCGCGTCACGCAACGTGGAACCTGGATCGTACGCTCTTCGGCGACCATCTTGCAGACCTTGATGGGAATCTGCTCCACGCGATCTTCGTAGACCATGCGGCAAGTCTTGACGGGCACCTTGCGAACGTGTTGTTCGCGGACCATCTTGCAAACCTTGACCGGAACTTGCTTCTCAACTCGTTCCACGACCTGGCGGCAGACGGTGTAAGGAACCTGACGAACCTTTTCTTCGCAAACCATCTTGCAGACTTTGACCGGCACCTGACGAACCCGCTGCTCTTCAACACAGCGAGTGACCGGAACCTGAACCTTCTGCGTCACGGTGACCGGTCGCATGACCGTCTTCTGGACCTGTTGAGCGACGACGTTCGGTCGCCAGACTTGTCGCTGAACCGTTTGCGCCGGAGCGGTTTGCGGAACCCAGACGAGACCAGGAGCCTGATAGTAGCTTTGGCCGGTCTGCGGATTGACGACGGTTTGGCCGCCCATCCAGCGAAGTCGTTGACGGGTTGCGCCAGGGATAACTGTTTGTTCTGTGGCGAAGCAGCCTTTGTCGACCATCTGAGTTTCAGTGGTGGTAACCGGCTGATAGGCGGTTCGCTGGACACACTTCTCGACCGTCTCGCAGATCTGACGACGGACCGTGTAACGCTCTTCACGCATTTGCGTTTCCCAGGTCGGCCGCTGAACGGTGTAACGTTCTTCACGAACGTGATTTTCGGTGACGGTGCGGACGCGATTGTAGCTGCAGTCCCGCATTTGAGTTTCCCACACCGGTTTCAACACAGTGTAGTGCTCTTCTCGCTCGCTAGTCTCGTACACGGGGCGAGCGACCTTATAACGTCGCTCGCGCATTTGTGTTTCCCAGACCGGACGATGCGTGACGATTTTCTTTTCGTCGTACACCGTCTCCGTCTCTAGTCGATAGGCTTTGACCAACTGCTTTTCATGAATGGTCTTGCAGACAACTCGATAGGTGGGAGCCGGCTCGCAGCAAACCGGTTCACAACAAATTTGAGCGGACGCGGTCGTGCTCGTAACCAGCGCCAATGCAAACGCAGCGGTGAGTTGAAGTGTTGTCTTCATCTTCTTTGTCTCGTCTTCTTGTGTTTCCAGCGAACGGGACTGTTATTTGGTCTGATTTCATCATACGGTTCGCAGTGCGCGCCGCCTATGACCCATCGAAGTTATGCGATGAATCATCTGCTAGCGGTCCCGCTTGCCTTGGCTCATTGAAGACAAGCGTGAACCGACGTTGTCACGGTAGCTACAACGGGCGCGCAGTCGTACCAACTGAGTGTGCCTTACGGACAAACGCACAGCAAACAAGAAATTGTTTGCGAAATCGACTCGATTGGCTCAAAGGCCTTACGCGAACGCGACTTACGAAAAGAAAAAATTTGTGAAGTTTGAAGCGACGTTTGCCGAAGGGCAAATATCGCGACTTGGCCTAATACCGGAACTAGCGATTGTGCGGAATAGGAGTTTTTTCTGGCGTGGGAAAACCAGGCAATCGCTTACTCCTCGGACGCCGCCTTCAACTTGCGAAGTAGTTGCTGCGCTTCGATTTGGATCGACTTGGGGATGTCGGTCTGTTCTAGCTTTTCCAGCAGTGCCATCACCTCTTGGAGCTTCTCCACATCGACTTGGTCAGCCAAAAGATCCACCGCTTGAATGGCGCTGCGCACGATGAGTGCCTGTTCCAATTTCCTCCGTTCTGCCAGTTGTGCGTCACTTAGTTTGCCAAGTGGTGAATTTTCTTTTTCCTCATCCGTTTCCGGTCGTTCAGGCAGTCCGCGAATTTTGGACGGTTGCAACATTTCGACCAGTAACTCAAGAGACTCTTCCCGCCCATTGCGGGCGAGTGCCGTTGCGACGTTGTAGTCGACGTTGGGCGGTTGCGATTGAATGCGCATTTCCTCAAGCCGTTCGAGTGCTCGTTCTGTGCCGAGGACCCCGAGCGTCACGGCAGCCGGACTTCGCAACGCCTCGGTATCGCTTTCCGAAACGGCCAGGAGTGTCGGCATCAGCGAGGGGTGTTCGAGTGGGCTGGTCGCCTTGACATTTTCTGCCAGCGTGGCGATCGCCATCAATGCGGCGACGCGGACCTTCACCCGGTTATCATCGCTGCGGTCATCCATTCCGGCTGCCTTGAGAAGCACTGGCAGTGCGTCGTCGGCGATTTGGAAGTTACCCAGCGCCATACAGAGATACTGTCGCAAGTTGGCTAGTTCAGCTTCTTCATTGCGCGACGTCTTGGGGTCTGGTTGTTTGTCGCCGGCCGTCGGAGGCAATTCCTGATCGAGCACGGAATCGAGATACTCGGCAATCTGTTTGGCGAGTGCCGCATCCTTCTTGTATTTGGGGTCGCTCTGCAGTGCCTGCGCCAAGGCGAGCGCCTGCTGCCAGCTGTTGGAGCGACCCTTTCGCATCTCCGCCAAGTAGTCCTGGGGGCTGCCCGCAGAGTCGGCCACCCAATTCACCAAAAGCGCGATCATGACGATCACCGACACAATCAATGCCGGGATAATGAACAGCTGGAGAATGAAACCAGTGGTTGGAGGTTGGACCTCGGGCAGTGATTCCACAGGGGGCAGCGCCGCGTCTGGTTTGGCGTCGGCTGGCGATAAGGCGTCGGGATCGGATTCAGATGAGGACATGATTGGTCACGCAGGGGCGTGGATGGTTGTGGTGGGAAGGAGAGCCGCGGAGCCATCGGGCGCGACGTGCTTCGACGGAGCGAGCGGTCACGATGGCAATTAGCCGTCTAGAGATCGCTCTCCAGGGGTCGCTATCGGGTGATGACCCAAAGAGTTAGTGTAAAGCGGCGCCCCAGGAATTCAACAGACTCCCCGTTTCTACGAGCCCCTCCAGCGAGCCCTGCTGTGTCAGATCAGCCCTGCGATTTCGCGCGAACAAGCCAACCCGCGGGGCAAAGCATGCGATTCGTCGACGTCACGCTGGAATCGGCAGCGGAGAACGTGGCTCTCGACGAGGCTCTGCTAGATGTTGCTGAGCATGCCGCCGCGGAGGCGGAGCCAGTTGCCGGCCAGGCGGAGCCAGTACATGAGTGGCTGCGAATTTGGGAGCCTGCGAGTCCCGTCGTGGTCGTCGGCCGGTCTTCGTCCGTAGCGGGGGAGGTCGACTTCCCAGCGTGCCAAGCCGACGGCGTGCCGGTTCTTAGGCGCAGTAGCGGGGGGGCGACGATCGTGGCCGCACCAGGTTGCCTGATGTACGCCGTGGTCCTGAGTAATCAGCTAAGACCACAGTTGGCCGCTATTGATCAGGCGCATGAACTGGTGCTCGGGCGGATTGCTGGAGCACTCGCCGCGGCGGTTCCGGAGTTGAGCCGGGCGGGGGTCAGTGATCTGGCCATCGATGGTCGTAAAGTTTCTGGGAACTCGCTTCGCTGCCGGCGCACGCATCTGCTCTATCACGGCACGCTGCTATACGACATGGATCTGTCGCTCGTTTCTCGCTATCTGCGGATGCCGGCGCGGCAACCCGACTATCGCGATGGTCGCGCCCATGACGAATTCCTAACGAACATGCCGATCGAGCGTTCTCAGATTTTGGGCAACATTCACAAGGCATGGGGACACCCGCCGTTGGCGGAGAGTTGGCCGCGCTCCGTTGTCGACCGCCTGTTGGAAGAGAAGTATTCACGAGCCGATTGGAATCATCGCGTCGAATGAAACGCGTCGAAGGTAAGCACAATGGCTTGAATGTCGAAAAGCTAAGCCAGACGCCAGCGTTTGCGGAGAAACCATTCGGCCGAAAGCAGTAGCACAATCAGTCCGAAGAACCAGGGTCGATCCCAGTAGGTGACGACCGTTGGGACCGACGATTCGTATTTCTCAGCGCTCTTTGCCAGTTCCTCAATGATGCCAGGCAGTTCTTCCGGAACGGTAATTCGGCCGCCAACTTCTTTGGTCTTGTCCGCAAGACTGGCAAGCAGGGCAGGGTCGGCGGTCGCACCGCTTAGTTCAAAATCTTTCTTGTAAACCAAGAATTGAGAACTCGCCTTGCCGAGAGCTTGTCCGTCCTTGGTCGCCTTAACCGCAATTCGATACTCACCGGCTTGATTGGCCTGCAGGAACTGACCGCCAGCGATTCCGTCTTGGCGAGTTAGCTGAAGTGGCTGTGAGGTACCGTCCGGCAGCTTCACGACCGCTTGCCATAGAGCATCTGTCACGGGAGCACCGTCCGAACCGTAGGCAATCGTTTTAAAGGTGACCGGCGAGCCAGGTGTGAAGCGACGTCCATCGAGCCGGACCTGAACGGAGCCTTTGACGATGTCGTCATGACGGGCAAGCCAGAGGATAACCTGCCTCCAGAAGCGACTGTGTTGTTTCTCGTATCCTCGCATCACCCATCGCCAGGTCGAGTCGGTTGCCAGGGCCAGCACACGACCCCCAGGCTCCGCGGCGACCAGGAGAGGGTCTCCATCTGCTGTTTCGGCCAGTACGATCGCGTCATCGCGAACGTCGCGGAAGCGATTGGCGCCAGAGAGCGGAGGAAGTTCTTGCCAGGTGGCAAGCGTATCCGCGCCGGGGCCAATTTGCATCACGTAGCTGCGCTGGCCGAGTAGTTTTGTCGGCAGCATTTGCACCGGACCTTCGATGTGCAAGTCGGGCGCGATGAAGTCTTCAAACTTCTGCCGTCCTCGTCGGTCGAGTTCGCGGTCGATCCCAAGCGGCAGGATGTCTCGCAACGGTGTCTCGTGATAACCGCCCGGCCAGAAACTGTGCCAGCCGCCAAGCATGATCAGGCCCGCGTTGTGTTTCTGTACCGCGTCACGGAGCCGCGTAAGGTCTTCTTCCGAAAAGGCTGAAGAGTCGACATCGCCCAAGATGTAGACATCGAAGGTGCCCGGCTTGAACAGGTCGCTCCAACCTTGGACGGGCCAATTATTGCGATCGCGCGTGTGGACTGTCCGTAGTTCGACATCGATGTCAGGCGATGCTGCGAGGGCCTCGCGCACAAATCGCTGCTCGCGCCGCAGTTCTCCCTGGATATAGAGAACGCGCAAGCCCCCTTCACGAACTGTGAGAAAGGTCGGCAGCTGGTTGTTAGTGATTGTTAGCTCGCTCCGCTGCGGAGCCGCGCGGACGGCGACTTGATATTCACCCGCCTCCGGCGGGATGTACGAAAGTTGGTAGCGGATTTGTTCGTTGTCTCGCGTTGCGCGCACGGTGGTTGTCGCTACCACTGTCGGTTTACCTGTCTTGTCTTCGACGAGAAGCTGAATAGGGATGTCCTGGCCAACGTAACCCGAAACGCGAACCGTTCCTGTGACGTTCAACTCGTTCTTGACGAACACCGAGAGATTGTCCGGCATGGTTTCCAAGATCACGTCTTTTGCCTGGCGGCTGCTGCGATGCTGACCGAACGACACGGCGATGAGTGGACAATTGAGGCGCCGCAGTGCACGAGCCGACACCTGTGCGGGAGCCGTGTTGCCGTCGAACGTTTGTTGGGCTCCATCGCCAGCAAGTACGAAGCCGATGAGGCGTTTGCCGTCTTCCCTACGTAGGACCGTGCGCATCGACTCACCGTGATCGCTCTGGTCGCCGTCGGGCACCTGTGGCAATGCGATCTTTCCATCTCGGAATGATAAAGGCGAGGCGTCAGCATCAAAGGCATAGGCCGATACTTCGACATTCTCACCGAGCGCCGCGAGTTTCGATTCTAGGTCCTTTGTCATTTTCTGCAGCACGACGTAGCGACTCTTGCCCCCCAGCGCGTCTTCAATGCCCATCGAACGCGACTTGTCGAAAAGAAAGACCAGCGAAGAGGGGAGTAGTTTCTTATCGATAAATGTATGTGTGGGGCGAAGCATGGCCACGATGATCATCACGATGGTGAGCAGTCGCAGCACACTGATTACCGCTCGCCGACGGAGAGAGGTCGCGGTCCAGCGAAATCCTACGAACCAGGTCAGCAGCAGTCCGGCCGACAATAGTACCACCATCCACACGCTGGCGGAGCCCAGCGAGCGTTCCAGGATCGGATTGATGTGCCACTCGTTGACCATGGAGTTTAAGTTCTTGGGGGAGTTTAAGTTCTTGGGCGGATCGTGTCTGTTCGTGAGTTGTGGGGTTCGTACGCGTCCTAATCAGGTCGTTTCTGCCGGAATAACTTCTCGTCGATAGAAGAAACTCGAAACCAATTGCTCGCTGATCGCGACGAAAACGACGATCAATAGCAGCCACGGATAGCCTTCCCAGGAGCCTCGTCCCGAGGAAAGCTTGCGGGATCGCATCAGCTCGTCGCGGCTCCGCACGATCGACGGCGTCAGATCGCCGAGCGATTCCTGAAACCGTTCCGCCGGCACACGATTGAGGTTCGTGGCCGATGCCGGCAGGTTCACGCTGAATCCGAGCCGCGTTCCTTCTGTCCCACCGGTACGCAGTTCGTAGTGACCGGCGAGACTGGTGTCTCGGATTTGAAGCGTGTGATCCTCAGGATCGGCGGCGACTCGATTAACGTCACCTGTCGGAGTGGTGAGCAGAAAACGATCGGCCGAGGCATCAGGCGATAGTCGTAACTCCGCTGTGTCACCAACGAGATAGTTCAATTCGACGCGCGAGTTTCCGATCAAGTAGTTGGCCACCTCGACGACCAGCACAAAGCCAGGCCAGGATTCCCTCAGTGGCGCAAGCAAGTGGTTCCAGGCGCGGCGATCGTTCAGCGAATCGCTAAGTGGCGTCATCATGGTGAGGACCAGGCCTTTGCCGATCGATTGTTCGACCATCGCCGGGCGGTCGTTGTCGAAGGGGATTACAGTTAATGTGCCTTCGTCGAGCGGACCGAGTTGCCAGAACTTCATTATCGGATTGAGGTCCCAAGGAACACTCGCCGCAATCGGCTTGAAGCGAGCGAGAATCGGGTGCTCCAGGTTGGTGGGCGCCAGGCGGAGGTCGCCGTCTGGTGCGTTCCAGGTTCGTTTTAATTCGGCGGGAAGCAGTTCCTGGGCGACAGGAGTATTGAACCCTTCACCTCGCCCTGCGTTTCGCCCTAAAGCGATGGCTAACGAGCCGCCGCCGTTAACGTAGCGGCTAAGTCGCTGCCATATCTCGCCCCTGAGCGGGACAGGATCGAGCAGCCAGATGGCCTGATAGTCGGACAGGGTACGGCGCGAAAGTTCGTTTAACGGGACGACGTCGCATTCAAATTGAGCCAGGCCTTGTTTGCGATACTCGAAGGGTGAGAGTGCGTCACGAAGAACTCGAGTGTAGCGGCCGGCGGGAGCGGGTGCGGCGAGCAACACACGCCAGGCCGGTTTCGCTTCGATCGTAAAATAGCGAATGTCGTCGGCCGGCAGGTTGTCGGTGCGAGCGAAGCGAACGAAGCCGTGATGGATGCCCGTCGTTGCCGGGACACGGAGTCGGGCGGTGATCCGGGCACCACTGGCGCCATCGAGTCGCACTCGATCCTGGCTGCGACGCTGTGGCTTGCCATCGGCATCCAAGAGGTGAACTTCGATAGTTCTCTCGCTGTCATTGTCGTCGGCGACCACGTTCTCGGTGGACGAAGCTTCGATTTCTAGATCGACGGTGCCGTCGGTGGAGACGACTTGTGAAGAGAGTTCCGGCTCGCCGAGGCGGAAGTTACGAGGGTCGACAACCCCGACATCAAACAGATGAAGACTGATATCCGGATACTGTTGTAGGAGTGACGCTAGGCGGGCCCGGCGCGTGTTGTTCCATTCTGCTTCGGATAGATCAGTGAATACGAAAATCTCTTTCTGCGACTTCTCGCTCCGGGAGACGACAGTCAGCGCATTCTCGATGGCCTCGACAAGCGGGCGAGTCGCAGGCGTTATGTCGAGTTGTTCGACACGCAGCAGCGGATCGACGTCGAAGCCGGTGCGTGACGTGGCGGCGTCGATGACCAGCAATTCGCTATCGGCTGGAAATTGATCGATCAGCCAGGAGCCGTTTTCCCGAGCGACGTCGAGCCGCGTTTGATTCTGTTGTCGATAGGCCATTCGGGGTCCGGTATCGATGACCACCGCAGCAGCGACCGGCGCATTGCCGACTGGAAGATCGTCCGACTGGAATACCGGGCGCGCGAGGGCCAGGGCCAGGAATAGAATCGCCGCGCAACGTAGGAGTAGCAGGATGAGATGTCTGAGTCGCAACCGCCGTTGGTTGGAATCACGTCGCTGCCGTATGAACTGCAACGCCGGAAAGATCATATGCTGCGGCTGTTGCCGCATGATCAGATGCAGCACGATGGGAATTCCAACCAGGAGAATCCCGAACAGTATGCTGGCGTTGGTGAAAGTGGGCATAACGAAGCGCGGCATGGAGCCGCTGCATATTGGCGGTAGCGAGTACGATGCTGCGCTGTTGCTAGAGCTGCTGTTGATTGCGGCCTAGAAGCGTGCCTTTCTTTGGACCAGATACTCCGTCAAAGCTTTGTCGAACGGCATGCTCGTGTCGAGCGGAACGTAGTCCACGCCGCTGCGCTGACATTCGTGGCGATAGATGTCGCGAAAATCCTCTAGGGCACCGAGATAGTCTTTGCGATATGCCGTGGCGTCGACTTGGAGCCGATCAGCCGATTCGGGTTCTTCAAACTCGATCATGCCGTCGAACGGAAAATCGGCTTCTGCTTCATCGAGGATATGAAACAAGATGACGTCGTGCCCTCCATGTCGTAGCCGGCGAAGGGCCTTGATAACGGGCTCCGGTTCCGTGAGCAGATCGGTGAACAGCATCACCAGGCTCTTGTGACGAAGCATAGCGGCCAACTGATTCAGGCTCTGTCCAATGTCGGTCTTGCCGACCGGTTCCAGTTTGCTCAGTAGCGACAGTACGTGGCCCAACTGCGTTCGCTTTGATTTGGGGGCCAAGGAGTCCCGGATCTTTTCGTCGAACGTGACCAGACCGACCGGGTCCTGCTGATGGACCATGAGATAGCACATCGCCGCCGCTAAGCAGATTCCGTACTCGAACTTGGTTAACTCTTGTCGGTAGGTGTAGGCCATCGAACTGCTGAGATCCATCACCAAGTAGCCGGTGATGTTCGTTTCGGCCTCGAATTTCTTGACGTAGTACTTGTCGGTCTTGGCATAGACCTGCCAGTCGATGTCCTTGAGGTCGTCCCCTTGCGCGTACTTTCGATGTTCGCTGAACTCAACCGAAAAGCCGTGGAAAGGGCTGGCATGCATACCTTGCAGATAACCCTTCACGATGAATTGAGCGCGCAGGTCGAGTCGCGCGATCTGTCGAATCACCTCAGGCTTCAGGTACTGTTCTGCAGAGGTCATGGAGGCGGCGACATTCTAAAAAAGGGGACGATTGTCGCGTTAAAACGGGAGTTGCCAACCACGAGTCGGCAAACGCAGTTGCTACTCGGCAAACTTGGAGACTTCCGGAGTCGGAATATCTTGCAGTAGTCGTGCGATGACATCTTCGATGGTGGTTCCCTCGGCTTGCGCCTGGAAGTTGGTACTAACGCGGTGACGCAGTACCGGTACAGCGACCTTCTGGATGTCCTCGACAGCAACCGAGAAGCGTCCGTTCATCGCCGCGAGCGCCTTGCCGCCGTGGATCAGGAACTGCCCCGCCCGTGGTCCGGCTCCCCAATCGACGAGTTCGCGGACGTATTCCGGCGCTGATTCGTCCTTCGGTCGCGTCGCCCGCACGAGGCGAGCAACGTACTTGACGATGTAAGGGCTAACCGCCACAGAAGAGACGAGCTTTTGTAGATTGACGATCGCTTTGGCCGACAGAACTTTGTGGACTTCCGGCTTTTCCTGACGGGTTGTCTGGGCCAGGATTTTTTCTTCGTCTTCGGCCGTGGGGTAGTCGACCTTGATGTTGAACATGAAGCGATCGAGCTGGGCTTCCGGCAACGGATAGGTTCCTTCTTGCTCGATTGGGTTCTGCGTTGCCAACGTGAAGAACGGATTGGGCAACTGATAGGTTGCTTGGCCGACTGTCACTTCGCGTTCCTGCATCGCTTGCAGAAGGGCGGCTTGAGTCTTGGGAGGCGTACGGTTGATTTCGTCGGCAAGGAGAATGTTGGTAAAGATCGGACCTTCGACAAATCGAAATACGCGACGGCCCGAATCTTCTTCGTCCAGCACATTGGTGCCGGTAATGTCCGACGGCATCAAGTCAGGCGTGAACTGGATTCGCTTGAACTGTAGATCGAGAATGCGTGCCAAGGTACTGACAATGAGCGTCTTGGCCAGACCCGGAACACCGACCAGCAGACAATGTCCGCGGGTAAAGATGGCCGCGAAAATTTGCTCAATGACTTCGTCCTGTCCGACGATGACCTTTTGTAGTTCTTCCTGCATCACGATCCGATGCTGACTGAACTCCTGTAGGATGTCACCGAGACTGCGCGGTTGTTTCGTAGATGCCAACGAATCGTTCCTTAATCGTGACGAATGGAGCGTGTCTGACCGGCGGTGCCAGGTATTCGATTCTTCGCGTGTGGGAACCGGCAGGGCTACAACTTACCTTCCGTTGATACTCCGCTCGGCCCGCGCAGAATTGCCGCTTCGATCACGTCAATTCTATCGCTGTCGACGATTTCCACCAAGCCGGCCAGGCTATGCCTTGTCGACGTAACTTGCCAACCCTATGATACTTGTGTCGCTTTCACTTCCTTCGATTGCATGTCGCGGGGCCCATCCATAGATGCGATCTTTCATTCTCCTCCTGGCGGCCTTGTTATTGCACATCGGCATTCTGCCGGCCTGCGCTGATGTCGATGTGACGGCCGTTCGCGAGGCGATCGACCAGGGGGTCAAATACCTGAAGCGGACCCAAAGACCGGATGGCAGCTGGGCGCCAATATCTGGGGGCCGATACAAAGGTGGCTTGAGCGCTCTCTGCACTCTGGCGCTTTTGGAGTCAGGGGTCCCAGCTGATGATGCGAATGTGGCACGTGGTCTCGAGAATTTGCGTTCTCTCCAACCGGTTTCGACCTACGTTGTGTCTCTGCAAACGATGGCGCTCTGTCGCGCCGGTGACCCAGCCGATCTTGGAATCATTCGGCAGAACGTACGTTGGCTTGCCAAGAATCAAGTTACGCATGGCGCCATGCATGGCGCCTGGGCGTACCCAGAGGGTCGCGGTGATGGATCGAATACTCAGTTCGCGATTTTGGCGCTTCACGAGGCGGCGCTCATTGGCGTCGACGTCGGTGTTGCAACTTGGAGGTCTGCGCTCGGCTATTGGAAACGTGCCCAGAACGTCAACGGTTCGTGGGGTTATGCGATTGGCGGCGGAGCGGGACGCGGCAGTATGACATGCGCTGGTATCGCCTCAGTTGTGATCGCACAGTTTCATCTCGACCGAGCGGACGCAACAATTGAAGACGGCGACTGTTTCTGTGAACGACAAGCCGATGACAAAGTCGTACGGAACGGGCTGAGGTGGTTGGGAAACCACTTTTCCGTAACGATCCATCCTTCGGAAGACATGCCTCCCCAGTATTACCATTATTACTATTTGTACGGAGTGGAACGCGTTGGCCGCATGACCGCTCAACGCTTTTTTCACCGCGATGCTGCACGCGGAATTGCCGCCGGACGGCACGATTGGTATCGCGAAGGCGCCGATTACCTCGTTGGTGTTCGACGTGCGGACGGGTCCTGGAAGGGAGATGTGGCAAGCGTGCCACATCTAGGCACGAGCCTGGCGCTGTTGTTTCTGTCCAAGGGGCGACGGCCGGTATTGATTTCCAAGCTGCAACGCGATAGCGACGATTGGCAGCGATTGCGACACGATGTAGCTAACCTGACACAGTACACCGAGAAGAAGTGGAAGATCCCGCTGACCTGGCAGGTCGTCGACGCTAGGACCGCGACCGTGGACGACTACGCTCAGACTCCGGTGCTGTTTCTCTCTGGAGAGGACAAGCTCGATTTTAATCCGCAGCAGGTCAAAGCGTTACGTGATTACGTCGAGCAGGGGGGCTTTATCTTCGCAGACGCCTGCTGTGATCAAGGTGACTTCGACATCTCATTTCGCAAGTTAATGCGCGATATGTTTCCCGAGCCGCAGCTTCGCCTTCAACCGCTCGATCCGGAGCATCCGATTTGGGATATCGAGGAAACGCCTGATCCAAGGTTTATTCGTCCTGACGGGCGCTGGCTGGAAGGGATCAACGTTGGTTGCCGCACCAGCGTGATTTACAGCCCTGGCAACCTCTCTTGCTATTGGGAGCTGATGCGGGCTGGAGAGAAGAAGAGGTTCAAGCAGACCGTGCAGGACGAGATTGCTGCCTGTCGGGCCGTAGGGATCAACGTTCTTGCCTACGCCACCAACCGTGAGTTGCGCGAGAAGGACCGTGTGCCCCGGCACGTGAACAGCGCTGACGATAAGTCCCCGACGGCCCGTGGACATTTCGCAATTGCCAAGCTCCGCCATGCCGGAGGGTGCGACGCGGCGCCTCGTGCCTTGTCGAATCTGATGCGATCTCTGGAGGGAGAATTGCAGATCCGCACGGTGCAGCAGCCGGAGTTGTTGGCGATCACCGACGATCAGATATTTGACTACCACTTCTTGTTCCTGCACGGCCGCTACGATTTCAAGCTGAGTGCTCGAGAAGTCAAGCAGCTGCGCCTGTTTGTAGAACGCGGCGGTATGATCTTCGCCGACTCGATCTGCGGCAGCGAGCAGTTCGTCACCGCGATCCGCCGTGAGCTAGGGCGCATATTCCCCAAGAAGCAGTTGGAACGAATCCCAGCCACCGATCCGATTCTCACGCCGGCCTATGCTGGTTTCGATCTCAAGAGCGTCCGTCGCCGCGAGACGTTTCGTGCCGGAGAAGGAGAACGCCTCGAGGTCCGTACTCGTCAGGCTCCCCCGGTGCTGGAGGCGATCGAGGTCGACGATCGATACGCGGTCATTTTTTCACCACTCGACCTGAGTTGTGCGCTCGAAAATCATGCCGCACCGCAGTGTCGCGGGTATCTTCCCGACGACGCAAAGCGAATCGCAATCAACGTGATTCTCTATTCGTTGCACGAGTGATTCTTACTCACGCAACGCAGCCGGATCGTTTCGAGTCGGTCGGCTGCACGACTAGTCAACGGATTGCTGGTTGCGTTGCGCACGTGGCCAAATCCTTCGCGTGCTAGCGATGATGGCACAAATGGGTTGCCGATGCCCGTAATGTGCGCGTTGTAACATGCTTGTTTGTAGGGACTTAGCGATTGCCCTGTGGGCACTAAATTGGCTTGACCGTTTGCGCCATGCATCTCTATACTCCCGCCCTCCTTTCGGAGGCACGGAATTTTCTCCGTAACCGGTTTTCATTTTTCAACTTGCGACGTGTCGGTAACACGCTTCCCGGAACGTCTGCGCTCCCGTCTTATCACCTTCGTGACACCTTCGCCACAACATGAATACGCCACCGGCGCGGTCAGCTCTTGTCCCGCCGTGGGACGTTTCGTGCGCAGCGCGCTCGGTCGCACTTGCGCGCATGTGTTTGTCGTGGTATTCGGTGTCCTGCTATTCGCCTCGCGCGCGGCAGCCGATGTCCAGTTTGCCCAAGGGGACCCGAACGCTCCGCTGACGATCTCCGCAGATCGAGCCGAACGAATTCCCGATGGCTTGTCCGACGTTTGGGTGTTGAGCGGCAACTGCTTGATTCAACAGGGCGACGTGGTTGCTCGTAGTCAGTCCGGCGTGATTTGGGTTGAGAAGCTCGTCGGTTCACCAGGTTACGGCGTTAGTGCCTATCTTGAATCGAACGTTCTGGTGGAACGTAGCCGTCGACCGCTTGCAGCGGGACCACAACCGGGCATGGAGCGTTTGCCATCGCCGACGCTAAGTGATCAGAAGTGGATGGGCAAGTTTACGACGCACCAGGTCCCGCGAATCGCGATCCGGTCGGTCGTGGTTAACCCCGCACACGACTCGGACCTGATGCGAAGAGCCGTTCGTTCACGACCTCGTCCGCCGACCGACGGAATCTTCCGCACGCAGTTCACAGAAGAGATTCCCACCGGTCCGCCAGTAGCCGCCGCAGGCACACGACGGTTGAGGGCCTTCCCTCGTAGCGACGTGCGAGTTCAGGCCGAATGGTTGCCTAGTCAGAACGGGCAAGAGTCGATTGCCGTCGTAAAGAACGGCGTGCAGATCATTGTAGAGGGTGTTCCCGAGGTGGGCGTAGTCGACATCTCGACCGACCGGCTTGTGATTTGGACGCGAGGTCTGGAGGGGGCGGACCTGTCGGGTCAGACGACACAATCGAGCGAGACGCCGCTAGAGTTCTACATGGAAGGGAACATTGAGTTCCGCCAGGGCGAGCGGATCATCTATGCCTCGGCCATGTACTACGACGTGCGTGCTAATGTCGGTGTCGTGCTTGACGCCGAGATGCTCACACCGATGGAGCAATACGCTGGCAAGCTACGAGTCGCGGCTCGTGAGTTGCGTCAATTGTCGAAGGATCAGTTCCGGGCGACCGGCGCCCGAATGACCTCCAGTCGCCTTGGCGAGCCGACCTATTGGTTGGAGGCCGACAGTGTTGATTTCCAGGATCGACAGACCCCCATTATCGACCCGCTGACGGGACAGCCGGTCATCGATCCTCTTACGAATCAGCCGGCGATCGATCACGAACGATTGATCACCGGCGCTGGCAATCGAATTTATCTGGGTGGCGTGCCGATCTTCTATTGGCCCCGAATCACGACCGATCTGAACGACGGCGTATTGTACCTGCGGCGGATTCGAGTCCGTAGTGACGGTATCTTTGGGACCCAGTTGCTCACCGATTGGAACGCCTACGAATTGTTTGGGCTGAAACCGATCGAAGGTACGGAATGGCTCCTCAGTGGTGATTACATGAGTGAACGAGGCCCGGGCGGAGGAACGTCGTTCCGCTACGACCGACCCGGATTCCTGGGACTCGCCGGACCAACGAGAGGCTTCGCCGATGTTTGGGGAATCCACGACACGGGTCTCGACAATCTGGGTCTCGATCGTCGGGCGCTTGATCCAGGCAAGGAGTTCCGCGGGCGAGCGTTCTGGCAGCACCGTCAGCATTTCTGGAACGGTTTTCAGGTGACGGGCGAAGTTGGATTCATTTCGGACCGCAACTTCCTGGAACAATACTTCGAAGACGAGTGGGACACCCAGAAAGACCAAACGACCGGGATCGAGCTCAAGCGGATTACGGAGAATCGTTCCTGGAGCATCACGTCCGATGTGCGGCTCAACGATATCTATACGCAGACAGAATGGTTGCCGCGAGGTGATCACTTCTGGCTGGGCGAATCGTTGTTGTTCGACCGCCTAACTTGGTACGAACACTCGAGTGCTGGCTACGCCCGATTCAAGACTGCAACACCGCCGACGGATCCTGCTGACGCCGTGAACTACATGCCGATGGCCTGGGAGGTCCCCAACGACGGCGAAAGGCTGGTCACGACCCACGAGCTCGATCTGCCAATGCAACTCGGACATGTCCGCATGGTGCCGTATGTCTTGGGACAGCTGGCCCACTGGGGAAGTGACATCAATGGCGACGACATTCAGCGGGCCTATGGCCAGTTTGGTGTGCGGGCGAGCCTGCCGATGTGGCGAGTTGATCCGTGCATCGAGTCGCGTCTGTTGAATGTACACGGACTCGCCCACAAAGTGGTGTTCGATGCGGAATTCGCCCATGGGGAAGCGAATCGAAGCGTCGAAGAATTTCCGCTTTACGATCCGCTTGACGATGATTCCATCGAGGCGTTTCGCCGCCGCTACACCGAGCAGGACTTCGGCCCTGGCGCGACGATTCCCATGATTTACGATGAGCGTTACTACGCGGTACGATCAGGGTTGGGTAGCTGGGTGACCTCGCCTGCGACGGAAGTGCTCGATGACTTAACCGTCTTGCGGTTAGGGGCACGTCAGCGTTGGCAGACCAAACGCGGCATGCCAGGGGCTCGCCGCATCATCGACTATGTCGTGTTCGATACGCACCTGTCGCTATTCCCCAAGAAAGATCGCGATAACTTTGGGGAATACCTCGGTCTCCTCGACTACGATTTCCGCTGGCACGTTGGAGATCGTTTCACGCTACTTTCCGACGGAATCTTCGATGTCTTCGCAGGTGGCCAGCGTGTGGTCACCTTTGGCGGCCTCGTCAATCGACCGTATCGCGGCAGCCTTTACTTGGGGTACCGCACGTTCGATGGACCGTTTACGAATCAGGTTCTGCTGGCGAGCCTCAACTACCGGATGAGCGAAAAGTGGATCGCTTCGTTCGGGTCGTCCGTCGATCTTTCCAACGACGGCAACATTGGACAGCACCTGGCGATTACGCGTCTCGGCGAGTCATTCTTGGTGCGAGTCGGTTTCAACATCGACGAGAGCAAGGATAACGTCGGCGTGAAACTGGCGATCGAACCGCGATTCCTGCGTAGCGGTCAAGGTAAACCGATTCAGGGGATCTTCGTGCCACCGGCTGGTGCGAACGGCTTGGAGTAAGCGGCGCTCTCGCTTTGTCTGCCAATCGTCTGTCGCTATCGTTCTTCGCGCAAGAAAAACGGGCACCGATCCAACCTGTGTTGAAACGATGCCCGTTTGATTTCAATTCATGTCCGCTGCTACGTTGTCATTGAGCGGCGGGCGTCGGACTAGGAGCAACCCATGCTATTGCCACAGTTGTGGCAGAGGTAGCAGTTGCCGTTTCGCACCGTGATGGCACCACAATTGTCGCAGCCCGGAGCGTCCATTTGGAACTGGGCGAACTGTGAACTGCGTTTGGTGGCACTCTTCACCGCCATGCCTGACGATTCAAGTCGATCCATGGCCGACTGCGATTCCGTCGTGGCAACGGCGGTCGGGGCCGCTTTTGCTTGGGCACCATTGCTGCTGCCATTGAGGACACTTGAGCCGTTGGTGGGCGTCGCCGAACCACTCTTCAATTCCGTGGCGGCGGCTCCTTGCCCAACTTCCTGCCCGCCGGCCTTCTTGGCGACGGGCGAAGTCTCCGTCTCTCCGTCTCCTCCATCGCCGGAACTCTTTCCACCCTCGGAGGAGCTCTCCACAGGTCGTCCCAAATTGGCTTCTCGATAGCCAGGAATGAACTCGCAGCCCATCCAGCGGAAGATGTAGTCGACGACGCTCTTGGCATAGCGAATGTCGGGATTCTTCGTGAAGCCCATCGGATCGAATCGCGTGTGCGAGAACTTGTTGACCAGCACCTCCAGCGGAACGCCGTATTGCAGGCTCATGGAGATGGCCGTGCCGAAGGAGTCCATCAAACCACCGATGGTACTTCCTTCTTTGGCCATGGTGATGAAGAGTTCGCCGGGGCGTCCGTCGTCGTAAAGGCCGACATTGAGGTAGCCTTCGTGACCTTGAACGCTGAACTTGTGGGTCAGTGATTGACGAGTATCGGCCAGTCGTTCGCGGCGCGGTGCCGGTTTGACGACAGCGTCGGCCTTTTTGTCCTCTTCCGTGGCCGTCGAGAGCGGCTGGCTCTGCTTGGAACCATCTCGATAGATGGCCAAAGCCTTCAGGCCAAGTCGCCATCCCCACATGTAGGCGTCGGTGACATCCTTAGGTGTGGTGTCGGCCGGCATGTTGACGGTCTTGGAGATCGCACCGGAGAGGAACGGTTGGGCCGCAGCCATCATCTTCACATGGGCACGCCAGTCGATGGAACGACCGCCACCACGCGGAGCAAAGGCACAATCGAAGACCGGTAGATCCTCGGCGTCGAGTTCTGGGGCGCCTTCGATTTTATCGTGCTTGTCGATGTAGGCCGTGATCGATTCGATCTGCGGTTGATCGTAGCCGAGCGTCTTGAGCGCGAGTGGCACTGTGTTATTGACGATCTTCAGCATGCCGCCACCGGCGAGCTGCTTGTACTTCACCAACGCGATATCGGGCTCAATACCCGTCGTGGCACAATCCATCAGGAAGCTGATTGTTCCAGTCGGAGCGAGCACGGTTGCCTGAGCGTTGCGGAAGCCGTTTTGCTTTCCGGCAGCCAGCACGTCGTCCCACAGTCGGCGGGCCGTCGTCTTGAGATACTCGGGGCATGCCGGGTTAATCTCTTCGACGGCGTCGCGATGCTTTTGCATCACGTCGAGCATCGGTTCACGATTGATCTCGAAGCCCTCAAACGGGCCGACCACGCCTGCCATTTCCGCACTGGTGAGGTTTCCAACACCGTGCAGCATCGAAGTAATAGCACCGCAGATGCCGTAGCCTTCGTCAGAATCGTAGGCGTGACCGCCGGTCATCAACAGGCTGCCCAAGTTGGAGTAACCGAGGCCGAGCGGACGATAACGATGGCTGTTTTCGGCGATCGTCTTCGTCGGGTAGCTGGCGTGATCAACCAGGATTTCCTGGGCGATGAAGAAGATTCGACAAGCGTTCATGAAGCGTTCCGCGTCGAACGAGCCATTCTCGTTGCGGAACTTCATCAGGTTGACGCTCGATAGGTTGCAGGCCGTGTCGTCGAGGAACATGTACTCGCTACACGGGTTGCTGGCGTTGATGCGACCCGATTCGGGGCAGGTGTGCCAGTCGTTGATCGTCGTGTCGTATTGCACGCCCGGATCGCCACAGCCCCAGGCGTTCTCCGCCATGCGACCGATGACGTCGCGAGCAGGCCAGCTGGGGCCAGGCTTGTTCTTATCGGTGACCCAATGGGTCGTCCATTCTTTATCGTCAAGAACGGCCTGCATGAAGTCGTCGGTGACACGAACCGAGAGATTCGCGTTCTGGAACATGATCGAGCTGTAGGCCTCGCCATTGAAGTTGGCTTCGTAGCCACCCTTCTCGATCAGGCAGTGAGCCTTGGCTTCTTCCTTGGCTTTGCAGTCGATGAAGTCCATGACGTCCGGGTGCCAGACCTTAATCGATTGCATCTTGGCCGCACGACGCGTCTTGCCACCGCTCTTCACCACGGCTGCGATCTGATCGTAGACACGCATGAAGGAGAGTGGCCCCGAGGGCTTTCCACCGCCGGAGAGCTTTTCACGGTGCGAACGCAACGTCGAAAGATCGGTGCCGGTACCCGAGCCGAACTTGAAGAGCATCGCCTCGCTCGTGGCGAGCTTCATGATGTCTTCCATGTCGTCGTTGACGCTCTGGATGAAGCAGGCCGAGGCTTGAGGGTATTCGTAAGGATTGTCGGGCTGTCCAGCGGCATTCGTTTCCGGATCCCAGTTCCAGTTGCACTGAGCGCCTTTGACGCCGTACTGATGGAACAGGCCGACGTTGAACCAGACCGGCGAATTAAAGGCACCGTGCTGATGCAAGCAGAGCCAGGTTAGTTCGCGATAGAAGCGTTCTGCATCTTCGTCGGTCGCGAAGTAACCGTCTTGCTGGCCCCAATCGGTAATCGTACGACTCACTCGATGAATGAGTTGACGAACGCTGTTTTCACGTTCTTCAGTTCCGATTTCGCCATAGAAGTATTTGCTGACCACGACGTTGGTCGCTAGCTGGCTCCAGGTCGTGGGAATCTCGCAATCATTCTGCTCAAAGAGAACGTCTCCGCCTTCGCCCTTGATCTGGGCGGAGCGAACTTCCCACTCCACCGTATCAAAGACATCCGCCGACTCAGCCGGACAGAAAACGGTTTCAATGTGCAAACCCGGAGCAGCGGAGGGGTCGCAGGACTCGTCGAGAGTTTTCTGGCGAGACAACGTAGGGTCACCATCGGCAGTGGCCATGGCTGAATCCTTTCAATAGGAGGCGGAACGATTCGGGGCTTCCATTCCGAATGCACAATTA